>NZ_JBYRFX010000325.1:0-8664 GCF_057815775.1 Inquilinus sp. | reverse complement strand
GCAGTTCGTGGATGGTGCCGGCGTGGCGGAACGTCGCCATGGCGCGGCGCAGCTGGTTGGCTTCCGATGCGGTGAAGCCGGCGGCGACGATGGCGATCTTCATCGCCTGCTCCTGGAACAGCGGCACGCCGTAGGTGTCCTTGAGGACCTCGCGCAGTTCCTCCTTGGGATACTCGACATCCTCCTTCCCTGCGCGGCGGCGCAGATAGGGGTGCACCATGTCGCCCTGGATTGGGCCAGGACGCACGATCGCCACCTCGATCACCAAATCGTAGTAATCCTGGGGTTTCAGCCGCGGCAGCATCGATTGCTGGGCCCGGGATTCGACCTGGAACACGCCGATCGAATCGGCCCGGCTGAGCATGTCGAAGACGGCCTTGTCGTCCGGCCGGCGACCGAGCTTCGGCTGTTCCGGGAAATTCTCGGGGTAATGCGCCCGCATCAGATCGAAACAGCGTTTGAGCGCGGTCAGCATGCCCAGGGCCAGCACGTCGACCTTCAGCATGCCCAGCGCCTCGATGTCGTCCTTATCCCAGCAGATGACGGTGCGGTCCTCCATGGCCGCATTCTCGATCGGTACCAGCTCATCCAGCCGCTTGCGGGCGAAAACGAAGCCGCCGGTGTGCTGGCTGAGATGGCGGGGGAACCCCATCAGCTCGACCGAGAGTTCCAGCGCCAGGCGCAGCCGCGGGTCGGCCGGATCCAGCCCGGCCTCGCGCACCTGGGCTTCGTCCAGCCCATTCATGCTCCAGCCCCATACCGAGCCGGACAGGGCGCTGATCATGTCCTCCGACAGGCCCATCGCCTTGCCGACGTCGCGCACCGCGGCGCGCGTGCGGTAGCAGATGACGGTAGCCGTGAGCGCAGCGCGATGGCGGCCGAACTTCTCGTAGATGTGCTGGATCACCTCCTCGCGCCGCTCATGTTCGAAGTCGACATCGATGTCGGGCGGCTCGTGGCGCGCCTCGCTGATGAAGCGCTCGAACAGCAGGTTGACCTCAATCGGATTGACCGAGGTGATGCCCAAGCAATAACAGACGGCGCTGTTGGCAGCCGACCCGCGACCTTGGTTCAGGATGCCCTTGCTCTTCGCGAAGGCGACGATGTCGGCCACAGTCAGGAAGAAGGGCGCGTAGTCACGACCGCCGATTAGCGCCAGTTCCTTCCCGATCTGGCCGCGCAGTCCGGCTGGTACGCCTCCAGGATACAGTCTGGCCGAGCCTTCCCAGGCCAGCCGTTCCAGCCGGGCCTGTGCCGACTCGCCGTCCGGCGTGATCTCTTCGGGGTACTTGTACCTGGTGGCCAGCTCATCCAGGTCGAAGCGGCAGCGCTCGGCGATCTCGATCGTCCGCTCCAGCGCATAGAGATGGTCGTGGAACAGCCGCGCCATCTCCTCGGGCGACTTCAGGTGCCGCTCGGCATTGCCCGCCAGCCGCCAGCCGGCGTCGTCGATGGTGCAGTGCTCGCGGATGCAGGTGACCACGTCCTGCAGCCGCCGGCGCTCCGGCACGTGGTACATCACGTCGTTGGTGGCGACCAGCGGCGCCCTCGTGCGGAAGGCCACCTCCCGCAATTCCTCCAGCCGCTGGGCATCATCGCCGCGGTATTTGTGGCTGGCTGCGAGATAGACCCGTTTCCCCATATCTGAGCGCAGCCGGTCGAGATGCGTGACGAAACCGTCATCGATGCGATCGGGCGGCAGCGCCACCAGGATCTGCCCGTCGCTGAACGGCAGCAGGTCGGCATGATACAGCAGGCATTCGCCCTTCTTCGCCCGGGCCTTCCCTTCAGTCAGCAACCGGCACAGACGGCCATAGGCGTCGATATCGGTCGGATAGCACAGCAGACTCGGCGCATCGGCGAAGTCAAGACGGCAGCCGACGATGTAGGGGATGCGGCTCTCCTTCCTCTGGTCGGCATTCCGATTGGCGGCGACATGGCCCCGCACGATCCCGGCCAAGCTGTTGTGATCGGTCACCGCGATGGCGGACAGTCCCAGAAGCCTCGCCGTCTCCACCAGCTCCGCCGGGTGCGACCCGCCGCGCAGGAAGGAGAAGTTGGTGGTGACCTGCAACTCGGCATATTCGGTCATCAGTCGAACAGCCCGTGCAGGAACCAGCGTGCGGCCTGGCCTTCGCGGTATAGCCCGGCGCGATAGACCCAGAAGCGGCGGCCGGTTTCGTCTTCGATCCGGTAATAATCGCGGATCATCTCCGGCTCGGTCCGGTCCTCCGGCTTCGCCCGGCGCCACCATTCATAGGCGATGCGCTCCGGCCCGTCGGCGCGGCGCACCTTGTGGGTTGCCCCGGCCCAGTGAAAGACGCTTGGCGGATCATCCGGGATCGGCGCCGTGACCGTGATCGGCTCCGGCCGGCGCAGCAGGCGCAAGGGGCGGACCCAGCCTTCGGGCCAGGCCTTGCTTTCGCCCGGGGCCAGCGGCGGCAGGCCGGTGACGCAGCGCTCGGGCAGGTGGCTCTCGACCGCGGCCGGGCGCCAGATCCGGTCGAAACCGATGCGGTTGCCGACGATGTCGACGAAGCCGGCCAGGTCACCGATCGCCGCGCCCTCGTCCTCCAGCCTGTTCAGCCCGGTCTGGCGCCCGTCCAGCGGCGCCACCCGGTCGGCGCACAGCGTCACCACCTCGACCCCGAAGCCGGGGTCGACCCGGTCAAGCCGCTCGGCCAGCAGGCGCCCGACCCGCGCCGCGTCGCGCACCGGCAGGGCGGTGCGGATGGCGGCGGTCTGGCAGCGGCCGTCGACCCGGTGGAAGGCGGCGGTGAATTGCGCTGCACCCATCATCCGGGACTCCAGCCGGGCGCACAGATCCGTCGTCACCGCCGCGATGGCGCGCTGCAGATCCTCCGGCGTGCCGATCGGCTCGGGGAAGGCCAGGCGGGCGAACCAGGGCGTCGGCGGCCGGCGGAAGCCGACCGTCTCCTCCGCCCGGCCCAGTGCCTGGTCCAGCCGCAGCAGCGGCCGGGCGCCGAAGCGGCGGGCCAGGCCGGGGCGCGGCGCCGCCAGCAGGTCGCCGATCCTGGTCAGGCCGATCCGGCGCAGCGCCTGGATCTCATCCTCGTCCAGGCGCAGCGCTGCGGTCGGCAGCGGTGCCAGGGCTCGGTGCTCTTCACCGTCCGGCAGGATCTCGACCGGCCGCTCGGCGTGGCCGTGATGCGCCAGGGCCCAGGCGGCGCCGAAGCTGCCGGCGATGGCGATGCGGCCGGGCAGGCCGCGCCGCTGCAGCCGCCCGGCCAAGTCGTCGGCAAGGTCCGCCTCGCCGCCCCAGAGATGGGCGCAGCCGGCAATGTCGATCCACAGCCCGTCCGGCGGGCAGGCCGCCACGGCGGGGCTGTAGCGGCCGGCCCAGCGGGCCAGCAGGGCCAGGGCCCGGGCGTCCGCCGCAGGGTCTGCCGGGATCAGGGCCAGCGTGGGCAGCACGGCGCGGGCATCGGTCGCCTTCTGCTGCGGCCGGATGCCGGCGGCCCAGCCGCGATCGTCGACGGCGACGACCTGGCGCCGCTGGCCGATGGTCTCGACGATCGCCACCGGCTCAACCGGCCAGGCGTCGGCGGGTGTGGTCAGCCTCAGTCGCGTGATCGGCCAGTTCGGCAACCACAGCGAGACGATCCGTCCCATCCTCGGTCTCCACGATCCAGCGGCCGGGCAGGCCGCCGCGGCAATGGGTCAGCGCCAGCTCCCACCGCACCGGCCCGACCCATCGGGCCGTGCCGCCGCTCGGCGCCGGCGCCACGGTCCAGCGGGTCACCGCGGCGCTCGCCGCCGTCCGGCCGGGCGCCGGTGCCACGGCGTGGCGCTGCAGCAGCAGGGCGGTGGTGCCGCGGGTCTCGCAGGCCAGCTGCAGCCGCCGCTCGGCCAAGAGGTCGGCCCGCACCGCCTCGGCCAGCACAGCGCCGAAGCCGGGGGTGCGCAGCGCCTCCTCCACCACCGCCAGCACGCCCTTCTCGTCGCGCGGCCGCACCAGGATCAGCCGGTCCGGCGCCAGGCCCAGCGCGGCCAGTGCCGGCGGGTACAGATCATTGCCGGTGGCGCACCACAGCACCGGCCCGCGCCGCTGCAGCCGGGCCAGCAGCCGGGCGGCGAAGCCGGTCGCCGCCGCCCCGGCCGCGTCACCGCCGGCGCCGGCCACCCGGTGCAGCCGGCCGAGCGCCAGCCCGCCGCGCGGCAGGCGGGCATCGATCGGCGGCAGGTCGAGCGGCAGGACGCCGGGATCCTCGATGGCGGATCCGTAACGATTCAAGCGCTCGCGCAGGGCGGCGAGGGCGGACATGGGTGATCACTGATGTTCCGTATTTGTTCTATTATGAATCCACTACGGCGCCGGAGAGTCAAGTCCGGGGCCATCAAAGCGGGGCCGCTCAGCCTTCGTAAGCAGCTCCGGCCAGCGCCCTCACCGCCTCGTCGACACTGCGGAACACATGGTCCGGGCCGATCTGCGCCAGGATGCCGAACCGGGACAGCGCCTGCTGCGCGCGGACGGATTCGAGCCGGGCGATGGCGAAGGTGATGCCGGCGGCGCGGCACTGGTCGATCACCACGGCCAGGCTTCGGGCCGCGGAATAGTCGATCTCGATGATGCTGCTGGCCTCCAGGACCAGCAGGCGCAGCGTGCCCCGCCTGGTGTCGATGATCTGGCCGATGCCGGCCTCGAACATCCCGGCGTTGAGGAAGCTCAAGGGGGCCTGGAAGGCGACGACGGCGACATCCGGCCGGGTCTCGCCCCGGGACCCGGGGGCGGGCGGCCACCAGATCGATGTGTCCGGCAGCTTCTCGAACTCGATCGGCCGGGCCCGGGTGGTCGACCAGACGCCGTGCAGCACCGACAGGCCGATGCCGACGGCGACCCCGGCCTGGATCGGCAGCACGACGATGGCGACCGCGGTGGCCACGATCAGGGCGAATTCCCCTTTGGCCTGGCGGTAGACGGCGATGAAGACCGGCACGCGGATGATGCGTTGGGCGACGAAGACCAGGACACCGGCCAGGGCCGCATGCGGCACCTGCGACAGCAGCCCGCCGCCCAGCAGCGCCAGGGCCAGCACGATGGCGGCGGCGATCAGGGCGGCGACCTGCGACCGGCCGCCGGTCTCGGCCACGATGGCGGTGCGCGGCGGGCTGGCGTTCACCGGAAAGGCCCCGAACAGGCCGGACAGGATGCTGCCGGCGCCGACGCCGATGAAATCCCGGTTCACCTCCGGCGGTGCGCCGGATGGTGAAGGAAACGACCGGCTGGTGGCGGCCGTCTGCACCATGACGACCAGCGCCACGATCAGCGCCAGGGAGACCAGCTGGCGCAACTCGTCGAAGCCCACCGCCGGCAGCGCCGGCTGCGGCAGGCCGCTGGGCAGGGGGCCGAGAACCTCGACCCCACGGCCCTCGAGGCCGAAGGCGACGACCGCAGCCGTCGCCGCCACCAAGCCGATCAGTGCCCCCGGGATGCGCGGGCTGATCCGCTCGGTGCAGAAGATCGTGAGGAAGACGCCGATCCCCAGCGCCGCGCTCCACGGATTGACCTGGCCCAGCTGCGCCACCGTCTCGGCGATGCGCTCCGGCGTGCTGCCGGTCTGTGCCGGCAGGCCGAGCAGCTCCGGCAGCTGCGAGACGGCGATGTGGACCGCGATGCCGGCCAGGAAGCCTGTCGTGACCGGGACCGACAGCAGGTTGGCGATCCAGCCCAGGCGGAACACGCCGCCGCAGCAGACGATCAGGCCGACCAGCAGGGCCAGGGCGGCGGCCAGGGCCGCATAGTGCGGCGATCCCGCCGTCGCCAGCAGGGCCAGGCCGCCGGCGAAGATCGGGGTGATGGTGGAATCCGCGCCGACCGACAGCAGACGATGGGCGCCGAACACCGCGAAGGCCAGCGCCGCGGCGACGAAGGCGAAGAAGCCGATCTCCGGCGCGAAGCCGCCCAGCCGGGCGGTGGCCATCTGCTCGGGGATGGTGATGGCCGCGAGCGTCAGCCCCGCGACGAGGTCGAACCGGCCGTCCCGAAGCGTCCAGCCCGCCACGGCGCGGAAGGGGCGCCAGCTCCGGCCGGGCACCGTCATCCCGGGTTTGGACGAGGCACGATCCTCCATCAAGCCTCCCTTGCTCGGCGAACCAGGTGTCGGACGGGCGGTCGAACCGATGCTGCGGAGACTATAGACCTTCCGGACCCGGTAAAGCGCGGCGGGCCGTGCCCGCTACGCCGCCATGCCGGCCGCGATCATCGCCTGCTGGCGCACCGCCTCGGTCAGGGCGGCGCGGTGCTCCTGGAACTCCGGCGTGGTCTTCACCGTGTAGTGCCGGGGATGCGGCAGGGCGATCGTCCGGTCCTCGATGATCCGGCCGGGCCGGGCGCTCATCACGATCACCCGGTTGGCCAGGAACACCGCCTCGTCGATGTCGTGGGTGACGAACAGCACGGTCTTGCGATCCGCCTCCCAGATCGACAGCAGCAACTCCTGCATCAGCGCCCGAGTCTGTGTGTCCAGCGCGCCGAAGGGTTCGTCCAGCAGCAGGATCTTCGGGTCGTTGGCCAGCGCCCGGGCGATCGCGGTGCGCTGCTGCATGCCGCCCGACAGCATCTTCGGATAGTGGTTCTCGAAGCCGCGCAGCCCGACCTTGGCGACGTACCGGGCGACGATCTCGGCCTGCTGCTTCTGCGGCATGCCCTTCTCGCGCAGGCCGAAGGCGATGTTCTGCGCCACGCTCAGCCACGGGAACAGGGTGTAGGCCTGGAACACCACGCCGCGGTCGGGTCCCGGCTCGGTCACCGGCCTGCCGCCGGCCAGCACCCGGCCGGTGGTCGGCCGGTCCAGCCCGGCGACGATGCGCAGCAGGGTGGACTTGCCGCAGCCGGACGGGCCCAGCAGGGTGATGAAGTCGTTCTCGGCGATGCCGAGGTCGACCGGGCTCAGCGCCTGGGTCGGCGCGCCGCCATGCACGCCCGGGAACTGCCGGCTGACGCCTTCGACCCGCACCAGATCCCCCCTTCGAATCAGGTCAGGGGCGCTCATCGGCCGAGGCTCCATGGGAACAGGGCGCGGTTCAGCCGCTTGAACAGCTGGTCGGTGACCAGGCCGATGGTGCCGATGGTGAAGATGCCGAAAATCATCTGGCCGGTGTCGAGGAAGCGCTGGGCGTCGATGATCATGTGACCGATGCCGGCGGAGGAGCCGATCAGCTCGGCGACGATGACATAGGTCCAGGCCCAGCCCAGCACCAGGCGCAGCGCCTCGAAGATCTGCGGCGCCGCGTTCGGGATCATCACCCGGATCACCACGCCGCGGGTCCGGGCGCCCAGCGTCCGCGCCGCCTCCACCAGCTCGGTCCGGATCGACCCGGTGATCACCGCGACCATGATCACCAGCTGGAACACCGAGCCGATGAAGATCACCAGCAGCTTCTGCGTCTCGCCGACACCGGCCCACAGGATCAGCAGCGGGATGAAGGCCGAGGCCGGCAGGTAGCGGCAGAACGAGACGAAGGGCTCGAAGAACGCCTCGACGCCCTTGAAGGTGCCCATCAGGATGCCGAGCGGCACGGCCAGCAGCGCCGCCAGCGCGAAGCCGCCGAAGACGCGGAACATCGTGACCACGATGTCCCAGGCGAAGCCGAACCTCGCGAACAGCTCGATGCCTTCGGTCAGGGTCAGGTCCGGGCTGGCCAGGAACAGCGGCTTGACCAGCCCGCCCCAGGTCGCAGCACCCCACAGCGCTACGAAGAGGATGAAGCACAGGATGCCGAGGGCGAGGCGGCGAGCGGCCCCGACGGGGGCGAGCGGGACGAACACGGATCGTCGGTCCTGGAAGCGGATCGGGTCTGGCGCCGGCCCCGGCGTCACTGCACGAATTTCGCGCTGTACAACGCGGTCAGGTCGTCCGGCTTGCGCCGCAGCAGCCCGGCCTCCAGCATCACGTCGGCCGCCAGCTTGATGAAGCTCGGCATCGTATCGGTCAGGTAGGCCTTGTTCGCGGCGCGGTCGTACCAGGTGACGTACTGGGCCGAATCGGCGAATTGCTGTGCCGTCTGGTCGACATCGGCGCCCATGACCTTGTTGGCGTCGTCCGGGTGGGCCTTGATGTAGTCCAGCGCGTCGAACCAGCTGTCGACCACGCCCTGGACCACGTCGGGGTGGGCGGCGACGTATTCCGGCTGGAAGGCCAGGGTGTCGATGATGACGCCAGGCGTGTCGGCCGAGGTGACCAGGATCTTGCCGTCCGGGTCCTTGCGGATGTTCGACAGATAGGGTTCGTAGGTCACCGCCACGTCGAATTGGCCGGCGACGAAGGCCGCCGCCGCATCGGCCGGCTGCAGGTCGGTCAGCTTGACGTCCTGCATGGTCAGGCCGTGCTGCTTCAGCAGATAGGCCAGCCAGAACTGTGAATCGCTGCCGAACTGCACCGCGATGCTCTTGCCCTTCAGCGCCTCGACGCTGGCGACGTCCTTGCGCGTGGCGATGCCATCGCCGCCGGAGGAGGTGTCGAGCGCCAGCACCTGCACCACGGGCACGCCGGAGCTGGCATAGAGCAGATGGGTATCGACGGTGGTGGTGATGACCTGCACGTCGCCCGAGGCCATGGCCTGGTGCCGGTTCGAGGTCGGCATCTTGACGATGTCGAGGTCGATGCCGTGCTTCGCGAAGAAGCCCAACTGCTTGGCCAGCGT
>NZ_JBYRFX010000324.1:0-1563 GCF_057815775.1 Inquilinus sp. | reverse complement strand
GCGGCTGGTGCTGGGCCGGCACGTGCTGCGCAACGCGCTGATCTCGACCGTCACTCTGTTCGGCCTGTCGGTCGGCACGCTGATCGGCGGCGCCGTGATCACCGAGACGGTGTTCGCCATCCCCGGCGCCGGCCGGCTGATGATCGACAGCATCTATGGCCGCGACTACCCCGTGGTGCAGGGCCTGACCATGGCGATGGCGGTGCTGGTGTCGCTGGTGTTCCTGGCCACCGACCTGGTGCAGGCCGCGCTCGACCCGCGGGTGAAGGCATGACCGCGGTCGGTATCGCCCCTGCCCCCGGCCGGTCGCGGCGCCGGCTGTCGCCGGCCCTGCTGACAGGGCTGGTCATCCTCGGCCTCAGCCTGCTGCTGGCGATCGCACCGGGGCTGATCGCGCCCTATGAGCCCACCGCCTTCGACTATCACGCCCTGCTGCAGGCGCCGAGCCTGGCCCACCCCTTCGGCACCGACAATTTCGGCCGCGATATCCTGAGCCGGGTGATCTGGGCCTATCGCATCGACATGCAGATTGCCCTGTTCACCACGCTGTTCCCGGTGGTGTTCGGCACCCTGACCGGCGCCCTGGTCGGCTATTACGGCGGGATCTGGGAGCCGATCTTCGGCCGCATCGTCGACGTGGTCATCACCTTCCCCTTCCTGGTGCTGGTGATCGCCATCGTCGCCGTGCTCGGGCCCGGGCTGTTCAACATGTACATCGCCGTCGGCGCCGTCGGCTGGGTGTTCTATGCCCGGCTGATCGCCGCCGAGATCAAGGTGCAGAACCGGCTGGACTATGCCGCCGCCGGCCGGGTGATGGGCTATGGCGACGCCCGCATCATCCTGCGCCACCTGCTGCCCAACACCATCTCGCCGGTGCTGGTCTACTGGATGACCGACATGGCGCTGTCGATCCTGCTGGGCGCCAGCCTGGGCTATCTCGGCCTCGGCGCCCAGCCGCCCGCCGCCGAATGGGGGCTGCTGATCGCCGACGGCAAGAACTTCATGTCCCAGGCCTGGTGGATCACCATCTTCCCCGGCGTCGCCATCGTGGTCACCGGCTTCGGCCTGAGCCTGCTGGGCGACGGCGTCGCCGACCTGCTGAGGCCGGAATCATGAGCGCCGAGGCGGTGCTGTCGATCCGCGGCCTGACCGCGAGCTTCCCGACCGCGCGGGGCGAAGCCGCGGCCGTGGCCGGCGTCGACCTGGAGCTGCGCGCCGGCGAGGTGCTGGGGCTGGTCGGCGAATCCGGTTCGGGCAAGAGCGTCACCCTGCGCGCCATCCTCGGGCTGGTGCGGCCGCCGGTGCGGATCGCCGGCCAGGTGCTGTGGCAGGGGCGCGACCTGCTGACCCTGTCGCCCGCCGCACTGCGCCGGGTGCGCGGCGGCGAGATCGCGACGATCTTCCAGGAGCCGATGACGGCGTTGAACCCGGTGCTGCCGATCGGGCTGCAGATCGATGAGAGCCTGCGGGCCCACACCAAGCTGGGCCGGCGGGCCCGGCACGACCGGGCGCGTGAACTGCTGGACCTCGTCGGCATTCCCGCCGCGGCCAAGCGCCTGGAGG
>NZ_JBYRFX010000323.1:0-12125 GCF_057815775.1 Inquilinus sp. | reverse complement strand
GACGACGTCGCCCTGATCCTGAACAAGGACCCGGAGCTGGAAGGTCCACGCGGCCAGGCCCTGCGCATCCTGCTGCACCTGTTCGAACACGACAGCAGCGCGAAGTATCTAAGAGCGGGCTGAAAGCCGGGCGACGCGGCGCTGCCAGAGCCAGAGCGCCGGCGTCACCCCCAACTCCATCGCCAGCGGCAGCAGCGCCGCCCGGTCGGTGGTGCCGCTGGCGCTGATCGCCACCAGGCGGGCGCAGCCGCCGGTGACGACCAGGGCCACGAGCAGCGACACCCGGGCGCCATGCGCCTCGATCCGCGGGATCGACGCCCAGAATGCCAGCCCGATCGCCAACAGCAGGCCCGAGAGATAGGCGAAATGGGTGTCGGCCGGCGACCCCGCCAGCAGGCCGGCGCCCTTCAGGATACCGCCGAGCCCGCCTGATATCGGCACCAGCGCGCCGATGGCGATCACCGCCTGCAGCAGGTGCCGTTCGCGCATCAGAACCCCTTCACCGCGGCGACCAGATCCTGGAAGGCCGGCGCCTTGCCGCGGAAGGTGGGGTAGAAGGTCAGCAGCAGGCCGATATGGCCGAGGCCGGGATAGAAATGGGTTTCGACCGGCACCCCGGCGGCGCGCAGGCGGTCCGCCATCTCGGTGGTGTTGCTCGGCTTCACCGTGTCGTCGGCGGCACCGTGCAGCAGCACCATCGGCCGCGCCTGCGGCCCGACCTGGGCGATCGGGCGGGCCTTGTCCTCCTCGGTCAGCCCAGCGAAGACATCGCGCGTCGGCACCCAGCTCAACGGGTGGAAGCTGTACGGCCCGGCCTCGCCGACCATGCCGCGGATGCGGGTCAGTGGCAGGCCTTGGGCGGCGAGGTAGGACGGATCGGTCGCCAGCAGGGCGGCGATATAAGCGCCGGCGGAATGGCCGACCAGCACGATACGATCGGGGTCGCCGCCATAGCGGGCCGCATTCGCCGCCGCCCAGGCCACGGCGGCCGCGCCGTCCTCGACGAAGGTCGGAAAGGCCACGGCCGGCGACAGGCGGTAATCCGGCACGATCGCGACGATGCCTTCGGCCGCCAGCGCCTGGCCGACGAAGCGGTAGTCGCGGCGCTCGCCGCTGGTCCAGCTGCCGCCGTAGAAGAACACCACCACCGGGGCGGGCGCCGCGCCCGATTTCGCCGGCCGGTACAGGTCCAGCATCTGCCGGTCCTGCCCGCCATAGGCGATGCCAGTCTCGACCTCCGCATTGTTGCGGACCAGGGCGGCGTTGAGCGCCCCGAGCGGCGAGCAGCCGCCGGGAAGCAAGGCGAGGAGGGAGAGGAAAAGCGCGCGCATCGGTCGTCATACGCCGGCGGCCCGCAATCGGATGCGGATTATAAATCCGCAAGGGCGGAATAAAGCCGGAGATGGTGCGTCCATAGGGTCATCACGGTCCCGCTGCCGATGCCTGGAGGCCCCATGTCCCTGCCCCGCCTGCTTCCCCATCCGAGGGCGATCATCCTGGCCGCGCTGCTGCTTGGCGGCGCCACCGCCTGGGCCGCCGGCCCTGACGAAGCGCCGTTCCTGGCCGAGAACGACGCCGCCATGACGACGATGATGGACGGCATGTCGGTCAAGCCGACCGGCGACGTCGATGCCGATTTCACCGCGATGATGATCCCGCACCACCAGGGCGCGATCGACATGGCGCAGGCCGAGCTGCGCTATGGCCACAATGAGCAGCTGCGCCGCATCGCCCAGGAAATCATTGTCGAGCAGCAGCAGGAGATTGCCGCGATGCGGCTGGCGCTGGGCCAGCCGCTGCCGCCCTCCGTCGCCGCACCCGACCAAATCGCCCCCTCCTCCGCCGCGCCGCCGGCCGGCGGTTCTGCCAAGCCCATGACCATGCCGATGGAGCACTGATGTGACCCGCACCCTCCTGCTGTCCGCCCTGCTGGCCGCCACGGCCATCGCCGCGCCCCTGTCGGCCTTCGCCGGGCAGGCCCCCCTCGCGGCCTCGGCCCCCGACATCCCGATCAGCCACAAGGACCGGGTCTATGCGGCGGAGCAGTTCTCCAACACCGTGTCGGTCACCGACCCCGTCGACAACAAGCTGCTGGGTGTGATCCGCCTGGGCGACCCGCAGCCGACCAATTTCAGCCCGCTGTACCGCGGCCAGCTGCTGGTGCACGGCATGGGCTTCTCGCCCGACCACCGCACCCTCGCCGTGGTGTCGATCGGCTCGAACTCCGTCACCTTCATCGACACCGCGACCAATGCGGTGAAGCACACCACCTATGTCGGCCGCTCGCCGCATGAGGCCTTCTATACGCCGGACGGCCGCGAGGTCTGGGTCACCGTGCGCGGCGAGAACTACATCTCGGTGCTGGACGGCAAGACCTATGAGGAGAAGACCCGGATCATCGTCCCGGCCGGCCCGGGGATGCAGATCTTCTCGCCCGACGGCAAATACGGCTACATCTGCTCGTCGTTCAATCCGGAGACGGTGGTGGTCACGGTGGCCGACCACAAGATTGTCGGCCATATCCAGCAGGCCAGCCCGTTCTGCCCGAACATCGCGGCGACGCCGGATGGCACCCAGGTGTGGTTCACGCTGAAGGATATCGGCAAGACCCAGGTGTTCGACGCCAAGCCTCCGTTCAAGCTGCTGACGACGATCGACACCGGGCCGATCACCAACCACGTCAACATCGTGCGCAACAAGAACGGCATGTTCGCCTATGTCACTGTCGGCGGCCTGAATCAGGTCCAGGTGTTCCGCACCGACGATTTCTCCAAGGTCGCCACGATCCCGGTCGACAACCTGCCGCACGGCATCTGGCCGTCGGGCGACGGCACCCGGGTCTATGTCGGCATCGAGAACAGCGACGAGATCACGGCGATCGACACCCTGACCAACACGGTGATCGGCTCGGTCGCGATCGGCCAGGCGCCGCAGGCGGTCAACTATGTGCCTGATGCGGTGCCGGAGGGCGACGGCACCCAGAACCTGCAGCCGCTGGGCATCGCCGGCCAGACCGCGCATGTGTCGATGGTTCCGGTCGGCGATGGCAAGCCGGCCGCCGGCCCGGCGCCGACCAGCGTCTCGCTGTTCGACCAGGGGCTGACCCAGGTGCTGCAGGCCGCGGCCACGGGGCTGCAGCCGAAGCAGCCCTATGTCCTGGCCCTGTCCGGCCAGGCCGATGGCGGCGGCACGCTGGAACCGCTGGCGGCCTTCATGACCAACCCGGCCGGCTCCGCCATCGTCAATGCGCTGGGCCCGATCCGGCAGGTGGTGCAAGGTCAGGCCGATGCCGGGCGGCGCTGGCTGGTGATCGCGCCGGGCACGGTGGCGGGCACCACCGGTGCCGCGGTGCAGGTCCAGGCGGCGCAATGACGGATTCCGGCCGTCCTGCAGCTGCGGCGGCAGGACGGCCGGGCCATCCGGACGCCGAAAGGGGCGATCGGCCGATGAACGACATGATGATCCTGGTCGAACCGCTGATCCCTGCCCTGCGCCGCTATGCCCGGTCGCTGATGCGGACCGACGCGGCCGGGGCCGACGATCTGGTGCAGGACTGCCTGGAACGGGCCATCACCCGCTGGCACCAGCGCCGGGCGGATGGCGATGCGCGCACTTGGCTGTTCACCATCCTGCACAACCTCGCGGTCAGCCGGATGCGCCAGGCCGCCCGGCGCGGCTGGCACGTGCCGATCGACGATGCGGACGAGGCCGCCACCGCGCGACCACCGACGCAGGAGGCCGGGCTGCGCCACCGCGAGCTGCTGCGGGCGCTGGACACCCTGCCGGAGGAACAGCGCAGCGTGCTGCTGCTGGTGTCGGTCGAAGACCTGTCCTACGCCGAGGCGGCCAAGGTGCTGGACGTGCCTGTGGGCACCGTGATGTCGCGCCTGTCGCGGGCGCGTGAGAGACTGCAGAGAACCATGGATTCGGAAACGCCGGCCGCAAGCCAGCCTGCGCTGCGGAGGGTGAAATGAACATCGGCCACCCGATCACCGAGGACGAGCTGCACGGCTATGTCGACGGGGTGCTGGCCCCGGAGCGGCGGGCCGAGGTTCAGGCCTATCTCGACGACCATCCGGAGGTGGCGCAGCGGATCACCGGCTATGCCGCCCAGCGCGAAGCCCTGCGCTCCGCCTTCGGCCCGATCGCCGAGGAGCCGGTTCCGCCAGAACTCTCCCTGTCCCGGCTGATCGAAGCGCGGCGGTCGTCGTACCGGCGCCTGCCCTGGCGGTCGGCGGCGGCGGCGATCCTGCTGCTGGCGCTCGGCGTCGGCGGCGGCTGGCTCGGGCGCGGCCTGTCCGAACCGGCGCAGGGCGGCATCGCCGCACTGGCGCAGGAGGGGGCCGACAGCTACGCGGTCTATGCGACCGACCGGGTCCGCGCGGTGGAGATCGGCGCCGACAAGCAGGACGAGCTGGTCCGCTGGGTGTCGAACCGGCTGCAGCGGCCGGTCAGCGTGCCCGACCTGACCCAGGCCGGATACCACTTCATGGGCGGCCGCCTGGTCGCCACCGCGCACGGCCCGGCTGGGCTGTTCATGTATGACGACGGCCACGGCACCCGCCTGACCATGCTGGTGCGGCCGATGGCGATCGACGGCGACACACCGATGTCCGAACATTCCCGCGGCACCGTCTCGGGCGTCGCCTGGGCCGACCAGGGCCTCGGCTATTCCCTGGTCGGGGCCAAGCCGGCGCAATTGCTGCATCCCATTGCCGACGAGGTGCGGCGCCAGATTGACGAAAAGCTCGACGGCTGATTCAGTCTTTTTTCATTTCCATGACCTATAGTTTCAGGAGACTTCCATGATCGATTTCCGCGTCTGCGCCCTGGCTGCGCTGCTCTGCCTCGGGCTGACCGGCCCGGCCTTCGCCCATGCCCACCTGACCTCGGCGGTGCCGGCCGAGAACGGCACGGTGACGGTAACGCCGTCGACCCTGCGCCTGAAATTCTCGGAAGGGCTGGAGCTGCGCTTCACCGGCGTCAAACTCACCGGGCCCGACGGCGGCGCCGTCCCGACCGGCGACGCCGCCCTGGGCCAGGGCGACAACACCAGCCTGGTCGTCCCGGTCCCGACCGCGCTGAAGCCCGGCGCCTACACCGTCGACTGGCACGCTTTGTCGACCGACGGCCACACCACGAAGGGACGCTACAGCTTCACGGTCGGTCAGTGAGCTGGCTGGACGGAGCCCTGGCCGCCTGTCGCCTGCTGCACTATTCGGCCCTGGTCTTCGTCTTCGGCACCCTGGTCTTCATCCGGTTCCTGGCGCCGCCGGCCCTGGGCGCGGTCATCGCCCGGCCGTTCCGCGCGCCGCTGGGGGCGAGCATCGTGCTGGCGGCGGTCACGACCTGGCTGTGGCTGCCGCTGCAGGCGGCGGAGATTGGCGGCGGCTGGGATGGCGCGACCGACCCGGACACCCTGTGCGCCGTGTTGTTCGACACCGGCTTCGGCCATGTCTGGCTGGGACGGGCCGCGCTGTCCCTTCTGCTGCTGCTCCAGATCCGCTGCCGACGATCGGGCCGCGTCGCGCTGACGGCCGGCGCGCTGCTGGCCAGCCTGTCCCTGATCGGGCATGCCGCCATGCAGGCCGGCCTGCCCGGACTGCTGCACCGCCTCAACCAGGCGATCCACCTGCTGGCCGGCGGCTTCTGGCTCGGCGCCCTGGTGCCGTTCGTGCGGTGCCTGCCGGAGCTACGCGTGCCCGAGCGGCGCATGGATTCGATCCGGGCGCTGCAACGGTTCTCGACCGTCGGGCATGTCGCTGTCGCGGCCGTGCTGGCCAGCGGGGTGGTGAATGTCGTGCTGGTGCTGGGGGGCTGGCCGACCGACTGGTCGTCGCCCTACCAGGCCCTGCTCGCCGGCAAGATCCTGGCGGTCCTGGCCATGACCGGGCTGGCGATCGCCAACCGCTACATCCAGGTGCCGCGGATCAAGCGATCGAATGGCAGCGCCGTCCGGATGATCCGCGACGGCGCCATCGCCGAAATCGTGCTCGGCCTCGGCGTGCTCGCGCTGGTGGCCGTGTTCGGGCTGCTGGATCCGCAGTGACGGGCCCCGCGAAGGGCCCGTCGACATTGCGGAAAATCAGAACACCAGCACCAAGCCCGAAGTCAGGGCCGAGGTCTCGAAATACTTGCCCTGGTAGAACTCGTTCCGCTCGTACCGCAGCTCGCCGAACGCATCCAGGCCGGGGGCGATGTTGTAGATCACCGTGGCCAGCGCGCTGTGGTTCGTTTTCAGGTCCTGGCCATTGGTGAAGGACGATTTCAGCCCGTTGCCGCGCTGCGCCGTGGTGTAGGCATAGCCGAGCGAGCCGATCCACGGACCGGTGGTGTAGGACACGTCGCTGACGATCGAGTCGATCGACGTGTCGGAGTGGAACGTGCTGGAGAAATGCGTCCAGTTCACGCTGGTCCAGATGCCGTTGGCGAAGCCGAGCTGGCCGCCGAGGCTGTAGGACTGGAGGTCGTGATTGCCGCTGACGCCGTTGCCCTGGTTGGTCGTGCCCGCGACCCGCACCGAGGTGCCGTCGAAGGTCTGGGTGTAGTCGGCGGCGGCCCCGATGACGTTTTCGTACATCGTGGTGCTGTCGTTGACGAGATCGTTGACACCACCATTGCCGGCATGGCCGTTGCCGCCGACCACCGGGGTGAAGTCGAAGCCGAAGGTCAGGCCCGACAGGCTGGGCGAGAGGTACTTGACCTTGGTGTCCTTGGCATTCAGCCCGCCGAACTGCTGGTACGGCGCCACGGCGTAGAACGCGTCGGTGCCGCCGACGGTCGCATTCGGGCTGCGGAAGCCGCCGGCCCAGTCGGTGTCGATGCCGAGCTTGCCGGCAAGCGTCTGGTGCGCGTAGACGACGCCGATATCCTCGGCCAGGTAGGGGGCATCACCGAAGGTGAACGTGCCGAAGCCACCCTTGACGTAGACATAGGTGCGGTCGACGGTGACGTTGTTCTTGCGATCGACATTGTTGAACCGCACCCGGGCGCCGTATTCGAGGCCGGAATCCGTGACGTTCTTGATGTCGAACTGCAGCCGCCCACCGGACACGAAATCATAGTCGCGATCGAGCTGGGCGTTCCGGTTGTCCCCGAACACGACACCGGCCAGGAAGCCGACGCGGCCGGAGATCTTCACCGACACGTCGGCCATGGCCGGCAGTGCGGTCAGCGCGAGAGCGGCCGCAGCCGCGGCGCCGTAGAACTTGGTCTTATCCATGAGACACCCTGGTCTTGGCGGTAACCGCCCCGGAATGATGACGTCCATCCATTGCTCCAAGTCTCGACCAGACAAAAGCGAAAACGTTACTGTAACTGGAATGTCATATTCCACACCGGCCGGTCTATCATCGCCAGCCATGACCGGAACGAATGACGGCGGCGAAGGAACCGCCGGCGAAGCAACCATTGCCACGCCGGCCCGGATCGGGGCAGGAACTGGGGCATGACGAAGACAGCCCCGGCCGCCCGGCCCCTTCCCGATACCGGCCCGCAATTCATTCCGCGGCCGCACCAGCTCACGGCCCGCGACGCCATCCTCGCGGCCCGGGCCCAGGGACGGCCGGGCTTCCTGCTGGGCGACCTGACCGGGCTGGGCAAGACGCTGTCGGCCTGGCTGGCCGTGGCGGCGATGCCCGAGGACGAGGTGCTGGTGATCTGCCCGAAGGGCGCCGTGCCGCAATGGCGCCGCACCATCGCCCGGTCCGGCACCGCGGCGAAGCGGGTGACGCTGACCAATTTCGAGAAGACCAAATCGCTGCTGGCGCCGCCGCCGGCCAGCACCAAGCGATCGACCCGGGCCAAGAACAACGAGCTGGCCAAGCACGGCACGGCGAAGCGGGTCTGGCCGATCGTCGTGATCGACGAAAGCCACCGCATCCGCAACCCGAATTCGCAGCAGGGACTGGTGTGCCGGCAGATGGCCGCGGCCGCCACCTTCACGATCTATATGAGCGCCACGGCCGGCCAGGCGCCGCATGAGCTGTCCTATCTCGGCCGGCTGCTGGCCGAGGCGGCCGGCGGCGGCGCCGGCGAGCTCGATGATTTCCGCGGCCTGATGAAGCGGCTGCGCATCGGCCGCGCCAAGGGGCGCTGGAAGAACTGGAGCTGGGAGCCGAACGCCGAGGACCGGCGGGTGATGTCGGAGCTGCTGTACAAGGGTACCAGGGCGATCGGGCTGCGCCGCCGGCCCGAGGACATCGCCGGCTGGCCGGAGGTGCAGCGCGAGCTGGCGCCGACCGCGCTGGATGCCCCGTCCCGGCGGCTGTACGACGCGACCTGGCGCGAATTCCGGCGCGAACTGGGCCTGGCCGGCGGCAGCACCCGCCGCGCCACCGGCTGGGCCGCCGACCTGCGCTTCCGCCAGAAGGCCAGCCTGCTGCGCCTGGCCGGCACCACCGATTTCGCCGAGGACCTGCTGTCGAACGGCCAGCAGGTCGCCGTGTCCGTCGCCTTCCTCGAGACCAGCGCCATGCTGGCCGAGATGCTGCGCGGCCGCGGCTGGGCGGTCGGCGAGATCAACGGCACCCAGTCCGGCGACGCCAACGAGGCCACCCGCATCGCCTTCCAGACCGGGCAGCTGGATGCCGTGCTGTTCACCGTGACCGAATCGATTTCGCTGCATCGCGGCGAGCTGCCGGGCGGCGAGCGCGAGCGGTCGCTGGTGGTGCATGATCTGCGCCACAGCGCGATCCAGATGCAGCAGATCGAGGGGCGCTGCCACCGCGACGGCCAGCGCGCCGTAATCTACTACGCCTATGCCGAGGGCACGGTGGAGGAGAAGGTGGCCGGCACGGTCATCGCTCGCATGGCGTCGATGGAGGGCATGGCCGGCGACGACACAGCGATGCTGGACGCCATCGCCGCGGTGGTCGAGGCTGCGGCAGCCGCCCGCGAGGCGGCGTGAGTCCTGTTGAAGTTCGAGAGATGGCCGCGATGAACGCCGACGACGTCCTGAAACGCTACAAGGATGAGAACCTGCCCGATTTCAGCGGGATGGAGCTGGCCGGGGTGAACCAGGTCGGCCTCTTCGGCGACGCCCCGATCCATGTCGCCGCCATCCGTGGCCGGATCGACGAGATCACGGCGCTGCTGAATGGCGGCGCCGACGTGAATGCGTCAGGGGAAGCCGGCAACACCCCGCTGCATGAGGCGGTGATGCAGGGCCGGGTGGAAGCCGTGGCGCTGCTGCGGGAACGCGGCGGCGACCCCGACCGCCGCAACGATTTCGGCGGCACGCCGCTGGACATCGCCCGCGCCCGCAAGAACCGCCGCCTGATTAAGCTGCTGGAAGCCAAGGGGCCGGCCCGCCGCTGACGGACGGTGCCGCAGGCCTCACGGCATCATCGGCTTGGTCGAGGAGGCGCGTGGGCGCAGCTGCACCGCGATCGCCAGGGCGGACAGCAGCAGCCCGACGGCGCAGACGCCCGGCCACTGCCATAGGCTCCAGGCCAAATTGCCCATGGCCGAGCCGACGGCCCCGCCGATGAAGCGGGACACCATGTAGATGGTGTTCAGCCGACTCATCGCATCCGCCTTCAGGCCGACATTGCGGGTCATGTTCGAGACATGGCCCGACTGCACGGCGACATCGAGCAGCACGAAGCCGGCGATCATCCCCCAAAGCGAGCCGCCGATGGCCGCCAGCAGCAGGAACGTGACCAGCACGGCGATGCTGCTGAGCAGCACCGTGAGCTGCGGGCTCCTGCGGTCGGCCAGCCGCCCGACCTGCGGCGTGACGAACATCGCGACCACGCCGATCACGCCGAACAGGCCGGCGACATCGCTGCCGTAATGCGCCGGCATGGCATCGAGATGGAAGGCCAGCGTGGTCCAGCAGGCGCTGAACGCGCCGAACTGCAGCGCGCCGATCATGGACGTCTCGCGCAGCACCGGCTGCTCGCGCACCAGCCGGCCGAGCGACGCCATCAGCGCGCCGTAGCGGCCCTCGAAGGACGGTCGGTCCTTCGGCAGCAGGACGGACAGCACCGCCAGCAGCACGATCATCACGCCCGCGGCGATCCAGTACATCGCGCGCCAGCCCCACTCGGCGCCGACGAAACCGGCGACGGTGCGCGACAGCAGGATGCCGCACAGCAGTGCGCCCAGGACGGTGCCGACGGCCCGCCCGCGCTCCTGCGGCGGCGCCAGCTGCGCGGCAAAGGGCACGGTCACCTGCGGCACCACGCTGGTGAAGCCGACGGCGAAGCAGGCTACGATCAGCCAGGGCAGGCTCGGCGCCAGGGCGGTCGCCACCAGCGCGCCGGCCGAGGCCAGCAGCAGCGCGCCGATCAGCAGGCGCCGGTCGATCATGTCGCCGAGCGGCACGAACAGCAGCATGCCGAGCGCGTAGCCGGCCTGGGTCACGATCGAGGCGCTACCGGCCTCGCGCTGCGTGACCTGGAAGGTCTCGGCGAAATCCACCAGCAGCGGCTGGTTGTAGTAGTTGTTGGCGACCACGATCCCGCAGGCGGCGGCCAGGATCCAGATATCGGACCTACCCATGCCGGCGACCGGAGCGAGGCGTCTGTCGAACCATCCTGGCGCAAAGGACCATGGTCCTCTCCCCCTGCTGCGCGGTCTGTCCGGATTCAGTAGATCGGCCGCACGGGCCGCGGAACCACCGCACCGCGCACGGCATCCTTGCGTGACGCGCTGGGATGCCGGCAGGAGGCGAAGCCTGGGTTACCAGAGGTTCTTGCCGTCGATCACCCGCACCGGCACCGCATCCAGGTCGAAATCGTCGAACAGCCGGGCATTGACGCCGACCTTGAGCGCGCTGAAATCCGGCTTGCCGTCGACCCGCTCCGGGATCTCGGTGTAGGTGCCGCAGCCGCAGATGGCGCAGTGATGGTGCTGCACCGTGTGGCTGTTCCACTGATAGGTCGACACCCGGTCGCGGGCGGTCAGCAGCTTGAATTCCCCGGCCGGATAATAGGCCCACAGCGGCCCGCGCTTGGCGCAGAAGCTGCAGGTGCAGCGGGTGACATCGGCCGGCGCGGACGTCAGTTCGAACTGCGTCGCGCCGCAATGGCAACTCCCCTTGATCGTCATGGCGTCCTCCCCTCGATGGCGAGCGCTGCCGGAGCGGCTGTCCCGCCCGGCTCGGTCGCAGGCCCGTCCTCGTGCTCCTCCTCCGCCGGCACGCGGCCGATCACGCCAGCCACGATCTCGATGGCATCGACCATCCGGTCGGTGGCGTCCAGCAGCGCCAGGATCACCGGCTGGTCCGCCTCGGGCAGGCCGGCGGGGTCCAGCAGTTCGGCCAGCACCCGGTACCGCGCCGGCAGGTCGAACGGAATCGCGGCCGGGCGGTGGTCGCGCAGAGCCCCGGCCAGTTCGTTCAGCGCCGCCGCGACGGCGCGGCCGAAGGGATCGATCGCCGCATGCTTCGCCAGCGCCGCCGGGCCGTGGTCGTGCAGCGCGCTTTCCAGCGCCATGGCCGCGCGCAGGATGCGGTTGGCGTTGGCGAAGATCGCTTCCGCCCGCGCCGGCTGGCCGGGATCGGCCGGTTCCATCCGCAGCTTCTCGACCGAGGCCTGGGCGTTGACGCGGGCACCGCGGGCGGCGCCGCGGGCATCGGCCTGCGCCTTGGCATCGGTCCCCAGCAGGGCCAGGAGGTAGGTGGCGTAGGAGTCGAGCATGGTCGCGATCATCGGCCGCTCGCGCCCCCGCTCCCAGGTCGGCCATAGCAGATAAGCGGCCAGGCCCAGCAGGCTGCCCAGCACCGTGGCGAGGCCACGATCCAGCACCGACTGCCCGGCCGACAGGCCGGCGAGGCCGAGCAGCAGCACCACCACCGCGGTCAGCAGCGACACCGCCAGGCCATAATGCACCGGCACCAGATATCGGAAGGCGAAATAAAGCGGCCCGACCAGCAGCGCCTCGGCCAGCGGATGGGCGGACACCAGATGGGCCAGGGCGGTGGCCAGCAGCAACCCGGCCAGTGTGCCGAACATGCGCAGCAGGCCAAAGCTGACCGTGCCGCTGAAATCCGGCTTCAGCACGATCACCACAGTCATGGCGATCCAGTAGAACTGCGGCAGGCCGATCGCCCGGCCCACTGCCTCGGCCACCACCACGCACAGGGCGCAGCGCAGCGCGTGGCGGCAGGCGGCGGAGGA
>NZ_JBYRFX010000322.1:0-1956 GCF_057815775.1 Inquilinus sp. | reverse complement strand
CTGCGCCACTCTGTGCGTCGGCGGCGAGATGCGGAACCGCCTGTTCATGGCCGCCAGCCAGTCCGTCTACGCCCTGTACGTCAACACCCAAGGTGCGGAGGTCGCCTGACAATGCTACTGGCGCGGCCGTCTGACGGCGGTTTCTGCACTTCCGGTGCTCACGGACCCAAACGTCCGCTGCGCGCCGGTTCTCGAAACCACCACCAGCCGACTCACGCCAGCGCATTCTCAAACGACCTCTCGGCGGCGGCTGACCACACCCCCCATCACCGTCATCGCGAGGACCCCGGACTTGATCCGGGGGACGTGGCGATCCAGCGGCTCGATCTCTGGATCGCCACGCCCTTCGGGCTCGCAATGACGGTTCTTCAATCTGCGAGGACAATCGAATGACCGGACTGAAACCCGAGACCCGGGACAAGCTGAAGACCGTCAGCACCGCCACCCTGACCACCGCTTTGTTCAAGCGTGGCCTGCGCAACCAGTACATCCAGGATGTCCGCCCGCTGAATCCGACCGGGGCGCCGATGGTCGGCGAGGCCTTCACCCTGCGCTACATCCCGGCGCGCGAAGACCTGAACCCGCTCAGCGTGTTCCAGGACCGCGCCCACCCGCAGCGCAAGGCGGTCGAGGACTGCCCGCCCGGCGCCGTCTTCGTCATCGACAGCCGCAAGGACGCGCGCGCCGCCTCGGCCGGGTCGATCCTGGTGGCGCGGCTGATGAAGCGCGGCGTCGCCGGCGTGGTGACCGATGGCGGCTTCCGCGATTCCCCTGAGATCGCGAAGCTGGATATTCCCGCCTATCACAACCGCCCGGCCGCCCCGACCAACCTGACCCGGCACCAGGCGCTTGATATCAACGTGCCGATCGGCTGCGGCGACGCGCCGGTGTTCCCCGGCGACATCGTGGTCGGCGACGCCGAGGGCGTGGTCATCATCCCGGCCGACATCGCCGACGAGATCGCCGACGAGGCGGTCGAGATGACCGCCTTCGAGGATTTCGTCACCGAAGAGGTGATGAAGGGCCGCTCGATCCTCGGCCTCTACCCCGCCACCGAAGACCAGACGAAGATCGACTTCGCCGCCTGGCGCAAAGCGAAGGGCCGCTGAGGCTTTAAGGTTTTCGCGTTGCCTCTCCCGCTTGCGGGAGAGGTCGGAGACGCGAAGCGGCTCCGGGTGAGGGTCCTTTGTCGAGGCCAGGGCCAACCCTCACCCGGTCTTGCTGCGCAAGCCCGACCTCTCCCGCCAGGCGGGAGAGGCAACGCGTTGTTTTGCTTCTTCGGAACGCGGTCGACAGCCGCCGTCAGCCGAACCCGGAGGCGCGCAGGTGCACGGCGGCCCGCAGCCGCTGCCAGGCCTGGGCCTCGCGGCGCCGGATCTCGGCGGCGATCAGATCCTCATCGGATGGCCCGTCCGGCGGGCCGGTCGCGGCCAACGGTCCGGCGTCTGCCGAGGCCGGCAGATCCGGCAGGGGCGGCGGCGGTGGCGGGAAGATCTCGTTGGTGTCGGTGTCGAGCATGTAGTGCTCGGTCACCGGACGGCCGAGTTCGGCCGACGGCACCCGGCGGAAACGCCCGCGCCGAAAGCGGATGCCCGCCACGCTGAGGGGGTCTGCCTCTCCGGCCGGGTCTTCACTTTCCAGCGCCGCCTCGGCGGCAAAGGCCGGCTTTTCGGGCTTGATGCCGAGATTGCGGCACATCTGCCGGATCAGCATGTCGATCGGCGGGATGGTGTCGGCCCGGTCGACGTCGATCCGGTCGCATGTGTCCAGCCGGTCCCACATCTCACCGGTCAGCCTTTCCCGATCCTCGGGAGAATCTGATGTGGCGGCGTCGATGGCCTGGATCACGCCTTGGGCGACGGCACGGTGGCGCTCGGCCCGCTCCGCCTGCGCGTCATCCCGCCTGTCCTCGGTCGCGTGCCGGGCCTCCTGCCGCTGCTTGAGCAGCCGGGCCTT
>NZ_JBYRFX010000321.1:0-5783 GCF_057815775.1 Inquilinus sp. | reverse complement strand
GGCCAGGCCGCGGGTGCCGATCTTGTCCTTGAGCCGGCGGATGTGCAGCCGGTTCGGCGTGCCGTCCGGCAGGGTCGAGGGCACGAGGTAGCAGCCGAGGCCGCGCGCGCCGTCCGGTGCGCCACGCGGCCGGGCGGTGGCCAAGGCGACACCCGCGCCGGCATTGCTGGTGAACCATTTCAGGCCGGTCAGCCGCCAGGCCGCACCATCCGGTTCCGCCACCGTGGTGGTGGCGGCGACATCGGTGCCGCCATGCAGCTCGGTCGCCCAGGTGCCGCCGCTGAGCGCCAGCCCGTCCATCCGGATCAGCTGCGGCAGCCAGGCGGACCGCACCGCATCCGGTGCCAGCCGGTCGAGCACCCAGGCGACGGCGCCGGTCATGGTCACCGGACAATGCAGCGAGATATCGGCCTGGGACAGCACGCCGCCCATGACGAAGGACAGCAGATGCGGCGCCCGCTCGGCCTCGGCACCAAAGGCCAGGCCGATGATGCCGCGGCGATAGGCTTCGGCATGGCAGTCGCGGTAACCGGCGTTCAGCACCACCCGGCCGGTGGCGGCGCCCGAGCCGTCATGGCTTTCGAGTCGCGGCGGGGCGTGGCGGTTGGTGTAATCGGCCTGCGCCTCGACAGCATCGCCGACCCAGGCGCCGAACCGGGCCAGGCGGTCGCCATGGCGCGGCAGCAGGTCCGGGCTGCGCCGGGCCAGGCGGCACTGCAGGTCTCGGTCGCTGGTGAACAGGTTCAGGCCGCGGATGGCGGGCGGAAGCTCAAGCGGTCGGGTCTCGATCCGGTCCATGGCAGGCAGCCTCCAGGAGCGATCGCCCAAAATAGCACGGGCCAAAATAAAACGGGGCGGCGCAAGCGCCACCCCGTCTCAAGCAATCCCGCCGAAGGTCTCAGTGGGCGTTGGCCCAGACCTTGCGCTTCACCGCATACAGCAGCCCGGCAAAGATGATCAGGAACAGCACCACCTTGGCGCCGGTGTGCTTGCGCACCTCCATCGTCGGCTCGGCCGTCCACATCAGGAAATTGACGACGTCCCAGGCTTCCTGCTGGTGCGTCGCCTTGGTGCCGTCGGTGTAGGTGACGGCATCATCGCCCAGGATGTTGGGCATCGCCGTCGTGTGGCCGGGATAGTAGGTGTTGTAGTTCAGCCCGTCCGGCACCTTGAAATCCGCCGGCGCATCGGCAAAGCCGGTGACGAAGGCGTAGATGTAGTTCGGGCCGTCGGTCTCACCGCCCTCGCCCCGCGCCTTGGCCATCAGCGTCAGGTCCGGCGGCGTCTTGCCGCCATTGGCCGCCGCCGCCGCCTTGTCGTTCGGGAACGGGTTGTGGAACGGATCGGCCGGCAGCGCCGTCCGCTCGATCGGCTCGCCAGCGTCGTTGGTGTCGGCCACCTTGTAGCCGGCCGCGATCGCCTTGACCTCATCGTCGTTGAAGCCGAGCCCGCTGAGATCGCGGTAATGCATCAGCTTCATCGAATGGCAGGTCGAGCAGACCTCCTTGTAGACCTGGAAGCCGCGCTGCGCCGACGCCCGGTCGAAGGTGCCGAAGAAGCCGCCGAAGGTCCAATTCTGCGCCGGCGGTTCCGGCTGCCCCTCCGCCGCCTGCACGCCGGGGGCGAACAGGCCGGCCGAGAGCAGGATCGCCGCGGTGGCGCCCATGGCCTTGAGGGCCGTGGCTTTCAGCATGATCTTGTCGAAGAGCGGCATGGTCACGCCTTCACCGTATTCGGGGCTGCCGAGGGACCGAGGACGGATTCGCTGATGCTGCGCGGCAGCGGCAGCGGCCGTTCGATCTTGCCGAGGATCGGCGTGATCACCAGGAAGAACAGGAAGTAGTAGACCATGCCGACCTGGCCGATCAGCACGGCAGGACCTTCCGGCGGCTGCGACCCGGCATAGCCCAGCGCGATCACCGAGATCACCAGCAGCCAGAAGAACCAGCGATAGACCGGGCGGAACCGGATGCTGCGGACCCGGCTGGTGTCGAGCCAGGGCAGCACGAACAGCACCGCAATGGCGCCGAACATGGCGACGACGCCCAGCAGCTTCGCCGGGATGCCGAACAGGCTGAACGTGATCGACCGCAGGATCGCGTAGAACGGCAGGAAGTACCATTCCGGGACGATGTGCGCCGGCGTCTGCAGCGAGTTGGCCGGGATGTAGTTGTCCGCATGCCCCATGAAGTTGGGCATGAAGAACACCATGAAGGCGTAGAAGACCAGGAACACGACGATGCCGAAGCTGTCCTTCGCCGTGTAGTACGGGTGGAACGGCAGCGTGTCCTGCGGGCCCTTCGGGTCGATGCCGGTCGGGTTGTTCGAGCCGGTGACGTGGAACGCGCCGACATGGATGACGACGACGCCCAGGATCACGAAGGGCAGCAGGAAGTGCAGGGAGTAGAAGCGGTTCAGCGTCGGGTTATCGACCGCGAAGCCGCCCCACAGCCAGGTCACGACGTTCTCGCCCACCAGCGGAATGGCGGAGAACAGGCTGGTGATGACCTTGGCACCCCAGAAGCTCATCTGGCCCCAGGGCAGCACATAGCCCATGAAGGCGGTGGCCATCATCAGCAGGAAGATCACCACGCCGAAGATCCACACCAGCTCGCGCGGCGCCTTGTAGGAGCCGTAGTAGAGACCGCGGAAGATGTGGATGTAGACGGCGATGAAGAACATCGACGCGCCGTTGGCGTGGATGTAGCGGATCAGCCAGCCATAGTTGACGTCGCGCATGATGCGCTCGACCGACTGGAAGGCGTAATCCACATGCGGCGTGTACTGCATCGACAGGAACAGGCCGCTGGCGATCATGATCACCAGCATCATTCCGGCGATGGCGCCGAAGTTCCAGAGGTAGTTGAAGTTCCGGGGCGCCGGGTATTCGCCATACTCCTTCGAGAGCATGGAGAAGATCGGCAGCCGCGAGTCGATCCAGCGGATGGCTGGATTCTTGAAGCTCGACGGTTGGGCTGAGTGTGCCATAGGGAATCTCCGGACCGAGCGGCTCAGCCGATCTTGATCTTCGTGTCAGCGGTGAAGGCGTATTTCGGCACTTCGAGATTGGCCGGTGCGGGGCCCTGCCGGATGCGCCCCGATGTGTCGTAGATCGAACCGTGGCAGGGGCAGTACCAGCCGCCATAGGGACCGCGGTTGTCGCCGGCGTTCTGGCCGAGCGGGATGCAGCCGAGATGGGTGCAGACGCCGACGACGACCAGCCATTCCGCCTTCTGCACCCGGACCGAATCCGGCTGCGGGTCGCGCAATTCACTGAGGTTGACGTCCTGGGCGGCCTTGATCTGGTCTTCCGGCCGGTGCCGGATGAAGACGGGGTTGCCGCGCCACTTCACCGTCAGGGACTGGCCGACGGCGGCCGGCGCCAGGTCGACCTCCACCGAGGAGAGGGCCAGCACGTCCTTGGACGGGTTCAGGCTGTCGATCAGCGGCCAAGCCACGCTGCCGACGCCCACGGCGCCGACGCCGGCGGTCAGCAGATACAGGAAGTCGCGGCGGGTGCCCCCCTCCCCGGACGAATGGTCTCCGGACGGCGTGTGGCTAGGGCCTGTTGTGCCCTGGAGGGTGGTGTCCGACATCGCTGTTACGGTCCTCGGTTCTTGGTCGACCTTGTTTTAACCCATGATCCGCGCCGAGGCTGGCTTCGGCAACGAGACAGGGCGCCGCATTCCCCGGCAGGATACGGCTCCGGGTCTATACAATGCCGTCCCGACCCTGGCAATTCGCTAGAACCATTTATCAGCCCCTGCCGCACCGGATGTCATGCGCCTCGTCCTCTACGAACCCGATATTCCGCAGAACACCGGCACCATGCTGCGGCTCGGCGCGGCCCTCGGCGTCGCCGTCGACCTGATCGAACCCTGCGGCTTCCTGATCGACGACCGGCGGCTGCGGCGGGCGGCGATGGACTATGCCGATTTCCTGGATCTGACGCGCTGGACCAGCTGGCGGCGCTATGCCGAGACCGCCCAGCCGGGCCGGCTGGTGCTGCTGACCACCCGCGCCGCCCTGCCCTACACCGGCTTTGCCTTCGCGGCCGATGATCGGATCATGGTGGGGCGCGAACGCGCCGGGGTGCCGCCGGACGTGCATGATGCGGCCGACGCCCGGGTGGTGATCCCGCTGCGGCCGGAGGCGCGGTCGATCAACGTCGCCACCGCCGCGGCGATGGTGCTGGGTGAGGCGATTCGCCAGACGCGGCTTGAGGATGCCACGACGAAACCTGCGGCTGCGGCGCCGATTCCCACCCCGGCCCGGTCCGGCTAAGGTGCCGGCCGCACCAGCCAAGGCCGCCGCATGAGCACGACCCCGTCCGCCACCCCCGACTCCGAGACGATCGAGGCGCAGAAGACCGAAGCCACCGCCTGGTTCGCCAGCCTGCGCGACCGGATCTGCGCCGCCTTCGAGGCGATCGAGGACGATCATGCCGGGCCGTTCGCCGACCAGCCCGCGGGCCGGTTCGAACGCAAGCCCTGGGACCGGCCGGGCGGCGGTGGCGGCGTGATGTCGACCATGCGCGGCCGGGTGTTCGAGAAGGTCGGTGTCAACATCTCGGCCGTGCATGGCGAATTCTCCGAGGCGTTCCGGGCGCAAATCCCGGGCGCTGCAGGCGATGGCCGGTTCTGGGCCGCGGGCATCAGCCTGGTGGCGCATCTGCACAGCCCGCTGGTGCCGGCGGTGCACATGAACACAAGGCGGATCGTCACCTCGATCGGCTGGTTCGGCGGCGGCGCCGACCTGACGCCGATGGTGCCCGACGATACCGACACGCAGGAATTCCACGCCGCGCTGAAGGCGGCCTGCGACCGGCACGACCCGGCCTACCACCCGCGCTTCAAGGAGGCCTGCGACAAATACTTCTACCTGCCGCACCGGGATGAGCCGCGCGGCGTCGGCGGCATCTTCTACGACAATCTCGACACCGGCGACTGGGCGGCCGACATGGCCTTCACCCGCGATGTCGGCCTGGCCTTCCTGGACGTCTATCCGCGCATCGTCCGCCGCCACATGGACCGGCCCTGGACCGAGGCGCAGCGCACCCACCAGCTGCAGCGCCGCGGCCGCTATGTCGAATTCAACCTGCTGTACGACCGCGGCACCACCTTCGGTCTGAAGACCGGAGGCAACACCGAGGCGATCCTGATGTCCCTGCCGCCGATGGTGGCCTGGCCATAGAGATCGTGTGGAAACGCGCCGGTGCGGCCGTCTGCCGGCGGCGTCTCCGCTTCCGGTGCTCACGGACGACCATGTCCGCTGCGCGCCGGTTCTCGAAGCCATCGCCAGCCGACTCACACCAGCGCGTTTCCACACGATCTCTTGGAAGAATTGCAATTTCGAACCCCCGGGATCATTATCCCTGGGCATTCTGTTCTGAATTCACGGCCCGATCATTGCGGACCGAACACCTGATTATCACTATTCGTATTCCTGCCCGATATACGGCTTTCGAAAAGCAACTGATTTCATAGTCACGCTGTGGCTTGGTCAGCTTGGTGATCTTCTCCGGACGCCTGCTACAGCCCGTACATTCCGTGGAGACCATCGGATGATCGTCGGGATTCCCGTCTACCAGCAGGTCGATCTGCTCGACGTCACCGCACCGCATGAGGTGTTGAAATGGGTGGGGCCGGAGGTGGAGGTCCGACTGCTGGCCCATTCGACCGACGAGCCGATCGTGACGCGCGACGGCTTTCGCTTCCTCGCCACGCACCGGTTCGCCGACACGAAGAAACTCGACGTGCTCTGGGTGCCCGGCGGCGACCCCA
>NZ_JBYRFX010000320.1:0-4220 GCF_057815775.1 Inquilinus sp. | reverse complement strand
GTCGTCGCGCGCCCGGCTGCAGCGCGGCCGCGAGATCATCGCCGGCCATGGCGACGACAGCCGGCTCGATCCCCTGTCCGTGCTGTGGGACAAGGACAACCCCGCATCGCCAGTGTACCGGCGGGACCCTGAGGACAGCTCCTACACCCTGGCCGTCGCGGTGTTCCATGTCGGGGCGGCGTCGCTGGACTGGAGGGTCTACGACAATGCCGGGGAGGCGCCCTGTTTCTCGGCGAGCGACCAGGGATCGCAGGCGTAGTCTGGAGAAATGAGCGGTCGGGCGCGGAATGCCCTCGACCGCTCGCCGCAAGCTGTCGGACACTGGGCGGACTGGTCGTCTCAGCGGGCCCGGTCCGCCCGCTGACGATGCCGCAACGCAGTGGGCGACGGATGAGCCTGGACGATATCAACAGCAAGATCGATGCGGCGTTCGAGGGGTATCCGAAGCAGCTGCGCGTTGCGGCCCGCTATGTCCGCGAGAACCCGGAAAAGGTCGCGCTGCATTCGCTGCGCCAGGTGTCCGATCTGGCCGATGTGCACCCCTCCAGCCTGATGCGGCTGGTGCGCGAGCTGGGGTTCGAGCGCTACAACGAATTCCGGGATCCGTTCCGCCAGTGGCTGAGCACGCAGAGCAACTCGATGCGGTCGCGCGTCCAGGGGCTGCGCGCCAAGGGCAAGAGCGGCCGGCTGGACGAAACCGTGGCCGATGTGTTCGCCCGGGAACTGGCCGACGTGCAGGCCACGGCGGCCGCCATCAAGACCGCCGATCTGGTGGCGGCGGCCGACATCATGCTCGCCGCCCGGCGGGTCTACATCGTCGGCCTGCGCAGCCTGCATTCGGCGGCGTTCTTCCTCGACTACAGCTGCCGGATGTACGCGACCAATTCGGTCCTGGTGGAAGGCCGCGGCGGGTCGCTGGGCGACGAGGTGCGCGACGCCGGCCCCGAGGATGCCGTGGTGGTGCTGTCGCACCGCAGCTATTCCAAGGACACGCTGCGCATCGCCCGCTTCGCCAAGGATGCGGGCGCCAAGGTGATCTCGATCGTCGACAGCCCGCTGGCGCCGACCGTCGCCTTCTCAGACGTCAAGCTGGTGCTGACGGCCAGCCCCTCGGCGCTGCTGTCGTCTGTCGTTTCGACCCTGTCCGTCGTCCAGGCCCTGATCGCCGTCATCGTGCTCAAGGTCGGCGATGAGATCGTCGATGCGATGAAGCGGAACGAAACCTTCTACCGCGGCTTCGACACGTTCGTTGAGGACTGACGCCGTTCAGGCCTGGGAAAAGGTTCGTGACAGGGCGAGCTTGAGCTTCTCAACCAGCTCTTCGAGGTGATGCGGCTCCACGATGAAGGGCGGCATCAGCATGACGTGGTTCGCCGACCTGGCCGTCGGCCGATCCGCTGGTGGCATAGCAGATCAGGCCGAAATCCATCGCATGGGCGGACAGCCTGGCATGCACCTGGTCCGACGGGTCGAAGATCGTCTTTGACGCCCGGTCGGCCACCAGCTCGATGCCCTGCATCAGGCCGCGTCCCCTGATGTCGCCGACATGGGGATGGTCGGCGAAGGCCTCGTGCAGCAGGGCTGACAGCGCCAGGCCGGCCGCCCGGATGCGGGGATAGAGGTCCAGCCGATCGATCTCGCGCTGGACCGCCAAGCCCGCGGTGCAGGCGAGGGCGTGGCCGTGGAAGCTGTGCCCGTGCCGGAAAAAGCCGGTCCCGGCTCTGATCGCCGCGTGGATCGCGGGGCTCACGACCACCGCGCCCAGGGGGGCATATCCGCCCGCCAGCGCCTTGCCCAGCAGCACGATGTCGGGTTCGATCCCCTCCTGGCTAAAGGCGAATTGAGTGCCGACCCGGCCCATGCCGCACATCACCTCATCCAGGATCAGCAGCAGGCCGTGGCGGTCGCAGATGCGCCGGATCTCGCGGAAATATCCGTCCGGTGCCGCGACCGCGCCCAGCGTCGATCCCACCACCGTCTCGGCCACGAACGCTGCCACCCGCGATGGGCCGATCTGCTGGATCGCGTCCTCCAGCTCGCCGGCCGTCCGCTGGCCGTATTCGGCCATGGTCTCGCCGGAGCGCAATCCCCGGTAGGGGAAGGTCGGCCCGATATGCCGCGCATTGGTCGGCAGCAGCGGCAGGAACGGCGCCTTGCGGGTGGCGTTGCCGCCGGCCGAAAGGGCGGCCAGCGAACTGCCGAGATAGCCGCCGCGGCGCCCGATCACGATCTCCCGATCGGGCTGGCCGATGTCGAGGAAATACTGTCGGCTGAGCTTGAGCGCCGCCTCCGTCGCCTCCGCGCCGCTGCTGGTGAACCAGGCATGGCTCAGCCCTTGCACGTCGCGGGTGAGGTGGGCGGACAGCTCTTCGAGCGCGGCATTGGTGAAGAAGGCCGTGTGCGCATAGGCCAGGGTGTCGATCTGCTGCCGCATCGCCGCGCGGACGGCTGCGTTGCTGTGGCCGAGGCAGGAGACGCCGGACCCCGAGCTGCCGTCGAGATAGCGCTTGCCGTCGCGGTCGATGAGATAGACCCCGTCGCCGGCCACGGCCTCGCGCGGAACCGGCGACACCAGATCGCGATGGAAGACGGCGCTCATGGCTGTACCCGGTCGTCGGTTGTGCGTGGAACCACCGCGATCACCTCGATTTCGACCAGCGCGTCCTCGGCCACCAGCCCGGCGATGACGGTCGAGCTGGCATAGTCGCAGCCGGCGAGCCTGGCCCGGCGGGCCGCGTTCATCGCGTCGTAATCCTGCGCATGGCGCAGGAACACCGTCATCTTCACGATGCTGTCCAGGCTGCCACCGGCGGTGCGGAGCACGGTGTCCAGCGTGCCCAGGCAGGCCAGCGTCTGCTGCTGCGCATCACCGGGATGCAGGATCCGGCCCGTCTCCGGATCGCGCGCCAGGACGCCCGACGAGCAGACCAGCGTGCCGCCATCGATGGCCATGGCATGCGAGAACAGCGCGTTCGGACGATAGACGCCCTCGGAATTGATCTGCCGTTTCATGTCCGCTCCAGGGCTCAATTCAGCCAGCGCAGATGCTGCTGGACGAAATCGCAGCCGACCAGGTCGATATAGGCCGTGGTCAGGCGCTGCGTCACCGGGCCCGGGATGGCGGTGCCGATACGGCGGCCGTTGAAGGATGAGACCGGGCACAGGCACAGGCTGGTCGAGGCGATGAACATCTCGTCGGCGATCGCCGCGTCGAACAGGTCAAGATCCGTCTCGCGGACCTCGATGCCGAGGCCGCCGGCGATCTCGATCACCGTGGCGCGGCTGATGCCGGGCAGGATGTTCTGCGACCGAGGCGTCAGCAGCACGCCGTCGGACACCAGGAAGATGTTGTTGCCTTCGCCTTCGGCCAGATGGCCGTTCTCGTCCAGCAGCAGGGCCCAGGCACCAGGGTTCACGCGCTTCACGTCGTTCCCGGCCAGGATCATGTTCAGATACTGGTTCATCTTGGCGCGCGGGCTCAGCGCGCGGGCCGAGGTGCGGGGTGTCGCGGGGGTCACCACCATGATGCCGTCGCGGAACAGGTTGGCCCGCCCAGCGATCGGCAAGGGGCAGCATTCGATGATGACGTTGGGGCCGACATGGTCCCAGCCCTCGTCGCCGACGGCCTGGACGCCGGCGCTGACGCGTTGGCCGATCCAGTAATCCTCCCGGTCGGTCAGCAGGTGGCGGTTGCGGTCCAGCGTCTCCTCGCTCAACGCCATCATCGCGTCGAAGCCCAGCCCGCAATCGATCTCGAGGTATTTGAGCGAGCGATACAGCCGTTCGACATGCTCCTTCAGCTTGAAGGGGCGCCCGAGAAAGGTCCGGGTCAGGTCGAAGGCGCCGTAGCCGCGGAGGGCGCTGAGGTCGCGATAGGGGATCAAGACCTCCCGCTCGGGCATGAACCGGCCATTGAAATACGCAACGCGCTTTTCTGCAGCCATCTATCTCCTCCGGCTTCACGCCCGTAGATACGTTTGTGTTTTTGAGTCGGTCCGAGGAGAAATGTGTACGCAAATCCAGTCGCTGTCGAAACCAGAAAAACACAAAATCATTTTATTTATAAAAAATAAAATCATTTGTATCTTCTGCGGACGCCAATCCGTGGGACGGAGGCGGCCGGGCTGGCCTGCTCGCTGGCCCGCATCGACAAAAAAATGGGAGGCCTTCGTGACCGGTGAGACCGAGCACCAGAGCCGATACGTTTTCGCCAGGCACCT
>NZ_JBYRFX010000319.1:0-3689 GCF_057815775.1 Inquilinus sp. | reverse complement strand
CCCTACCCCCTCCCGCAAGGGGAGGGGGGACTCAATAATGTTCGGATTGAGCCTCGCCGTCCGTCCGTCTCAGCGCTGCGGCAGAACCGGCAGCCCCAGCACGCGGAGAGTGGTGTCGAGCTGGGCCATCGAGGCCGGTGCGGCATCGCCCGCCCGGATCTTGTCGGCCACGCTGTCGCCATAGACCGCGCCACCCTTGCCGGCGCCGACCAGCGGCTTGCGGTCGACATCGGCATAGGCGGCATCGCCGGGGCCGGTCCGGCCGAACTGGCCGGCATCGCCCTTCAGCCCGTCCAGCGTGTGATGGATGCTGTCGCGCAGCGTCGCCAGCCGGTCGGCGGGCATGGCGCTGATCCAGTCGGCGAAGGCCTTCTGCTGGTCCGGCTTGCCGAGGTCGTAGCCCTTGTCTTGAGCATATTTCACCAGCAGCGGCACCGGGCTGTAGCCCTCGCCGCTCTGGTCCACCAGGGCGTGGGCCGCCTTGTCGTTGAAGCCTGCGAAATGCAGGAAATCGGCCGACGTGTCGTTCATGAACCGGTTCGATTCCTGGACCTTGGAGATCTGGCCCCACACCATCTGGCCGATCACCGAGGCAACGACGATCGACAGGCCGATCGGGCCTGCCATGGTGCCGGTGCCGAGCGCGGCGATGACCGTGCCGGTGGCCGAGGTCAGCGACATGATCCCGCTGGGCACGTCGCCACGGTCGAAAGCATCGCCGGCATTGGCGATGTCGAAGATGGCGCCGAACACGCCGAGGCCCTTGACCAGCGGCCGGTCGCTGCCACCCAGCAGCTTCACCGCCTTGTTGTCGTCGCCGAGGATGCCGACCGCGCTCATCAGCTCGATCGACTTCTGGCTCAGCCCGGCGGAATCGGCCGAGGCCTTCAGCACGTTGCGGACATTGGGGTCGTTGAAGGCCTTGGGCGCCGACTGGGTCAGGCTGGCAGCGGCGGCAGCGAAGCCGATGCCGCGGAACAGCTGGCCCAGCGTCTCACGCCGGCCGAAGCTCTTGATGCCCTCGCGGCTGACCAGGTTTTCGAGCCGCTGATCCAGCGTCGACAGCCGCTTCTGCATGTCGGCCTGGGATTCCCCGGCCTGCGGCAGCGCCTCCTGCAGCAGCGCCGTGGCCTTGCGCACGTCGACATCGGACATGCCGAGGATGCGGGAGCCGGTGGTTTCGAACCGGGCGATCGTCGCCTTGACCTGATCGATGTCCTGCGGCTGGCCCGATGTCGTCGGGTTGAGCGCGTCGGACAAGGCGCGGCGCGCCCATTGCGTCGCCGCCTCCTCCGCCAGCTTGCGGCCACGGTCGCTCAGCCGGGCGATATTGCCGATGGTGACCTGGGTCGCGGGCGAATCGAGCAGCGCCGGGTTCTTCTGCAGCGCGGCCTGCATCGCCTGAATCGCCTTGGGGTCGTCCAGGATCTGCTTGATCCGGGCGTCCGCCGCGCCCTTCTGGCCGGCAAGCTCCGGCGACAAAGTCTGCAGCGCCTGGATCTGGGTCAGCAGCTTCTGGCCGTCCGAGGCAACGGTCTGGTCCAGCGCCGCCTGTCTCTTCTCCCAATCGGGATTGTTCTGCCGGAACGCCGCCACCGCATGGTCGAGCTGGTCCGGCGTCATCGCGCCCTGATCGTTTGCGACGCGCCAGTCGAGCTCCAGCTGGTTCTTGCCGGCGGCATCGACGTCGCTGCCGACCTGGCTCTTGAACTGGTCCACGCCGGCCAGGACGTCGCCCTGGAACACCTTGCCGCCGCCCTTGCTGGCCAGGTCCAGGGCGTAGGCCGGGTTTTCACCGGTGCCGATGGCGTTGCGGAGGGCGTTGCGGTCGTAGAAGCCGATGCCGGCCAGGCGCTGGATCGCGGCGTCGCCGTCGGGCGTGCCGGCGATGCGGCTGGTGATCTGCATCAGCAGCCGGGCGCCGTCCGGCCCGGTCTGCAGCTGCATCCCGGTCTGGCCGTGCAGCAAGGCCTGGTTCGCCGCCTCGACCTTCGGCACCGCCGCCGTCATCAGCTGCGTCGCCAGGGTCTTGTCGGTGCCGGAGGTCAGCTGGTCCAGCCGCTGCATCAGATGCAGCTCCGGCACCGCGTCGCCATCGGCGTTGCCGACATCCTTCAGCCCGTCGACCGCCCATTGCGCGGCTCCGTCCAGGATCGCCCGGCCGGGGTCGCCCTGCTGCAGCGCCGCCCGGACCTGCGGCGTCGCCCCGGCATAGCCCTCGGCGAGGATCTTGAACCGCGCATCCGGCGTGGCCGCCGCCGTGGCGCGGCTGGTGATGGCGCGCGCCACCTGTTCGACATCCGGGCCGGCATGCGTGGTCGGGGCGAGGACGAGGCTCCGGCTCCTGGCCGCATCCTCGATCGCGGTCTGGGCCGGGCCGGCGTCGCGCCAGTCGCGGTCGTAGAGCTGCTGCACCGCCTGCTGCCGATCGCCGGGCGGCAGCCCGTCGAGATAGCTGCGGATTTGGTCCGCCATCACGCCGGTCTCGCGGGGATAGTCGATCGCCGCGGGATCGGCGGCGGATTCCAGCTGGTTGCCCTTGGCATAGAGCCGGTCCGCCACGACCGTGCCGGCATCGGTCTGCAGCCCTTCGGCCTTGACCGCGTCAGTCACCGCCGTGCCGCTGGGCCCAGCATCGCGCCAATCCTGGCCGACCAGGCGCAGGGCGGCATCCTGGCGCTGCGCTGCCGGCAGCGCCTCGAGATAGCTGCGCACATCCGCGGCGATGCCGGCGGTTTCCTTGGGATAGTCCACCGCCTTGGGATTGTCGGCGTATTCCAGCGCGTTGCCGCGGTCGTAGAGGTCGCTGACGAAGCCGGCCTCGCCGTTCGGCACGCCCTGGCCGTTCTCCGGCGTGGCCGCGGCCTTCTCAGGCAACACATCGGGCACGAACACGATCTCGCCGGGGTCGATCTGGCCGGCCACCGGCATGTCGGTGCGACGGTTGGCGGCCAGCAGATCGTCGTAGCTGACGTTGTTGTCCCGGGCGATGCGCCACAGGCTGTCGTCATTGTCGGCGACGAACACCCGCTCATGCCCCTGCTGCACCGTGCCGGGGCCGCCCGCGTCGGACCGGTGCTGCAGCGCCTCGGCCAGCGCCTTCTGGAACGCCTGGGCCTGGTTCTGCGGCAGCGGCGTGGTGCGATCGCCGTTGCGGCTGTAGCGATTGCGCGCGGCGTCGTCGATTCGATAGGACACGGGGGCAGCCTTCCCTGGCGAATCCGGTGTGGATGTCGCCAGGAGGCTAGGCGGGGACGATTGCCCTTTTTTGTCAGTCTTATGAAACCGTCATCATTTCCCTAATCGTATTTGATGTAGGCAAACCGCGGATCGCCGTTCGGCGTGCCGTCCAGCCCCGCCCCCTCGCGGCCGGGCTGCCAGGTCACGACCTCCTCGATCTTGCGGGCCAGGGCGAAGTCGCGGTCGGTGATGCCGCCGGCGTCATGGGTGTCGAGCCGAATCTCGACCCAGCCCCAGGACGCCGCGATCTCCGGATGGTGCCATGCAGCCTCCGCCAGATGGCCGATGGCGCCGACCACCATCACCGTGCCCTTCCAGCCATGGGTCTGATAGCGGCGGTGGATCTTGCCGTCCTGTTCGCTCCAGCGCGGCAGCTCGCGGTCCAGCCGGGCCTTCACCTCGGCGGTGGAATAGACGTGCAGGGTTGCGGCCATGGCATCCTCCCGGTG
>NZ_JBYRFX010000318.1:0-8255 GCF_057815775.1 Inquilinus sp. | reverse complement strand
GGAGAACTTCGCCGACATGTGGCAGGCGGCACGCTTCGGGCCGGCGCTCGCGAACAGCCTGTTCGTCAGCATTGCCGCGACCATCCTGTGCCTGCTGATCGCGATCCCTGCCGCCTATGCGATGGCACGCATGGAGTTCCGGGGGCAGCGGCTGTTCCGTCAGTTCCTGCTCGTCACCCAGATGCTCTCGCCGATCGTGCTCGTGCTCGGCATCTTCCGCCTGATGTCGAAGATGGGGCTGGTCGACCAGTTGCCGGCGCTGGTGCTCGCTTACATCGCCTTCAATCTCGCCTTCTCGGTCTGGATGCTGCAGGCCTATTTCCAGACGATCCCGCGCGAGCTCGAAGAGGCCGCGAAGCTCGACGGCGCGTCCGCGCTGCAGCGCCTCCGGCTCGTGTTCCTGCCGCTCGCCGTCCCGGCGATCGGCATCACGTCCGTGTTCATCTTCATCTATTGCTGGAACGAGTTCGTGCTGGCGATGACGCTCCTGCGCTCGAACGAGAAGTATACGCTCACCATGCAGATCTTCTCGCTCGTCGGCGGCCGCTACCAGGTCGAATGGGACCATGTGATGGGCGCGACGCTCGTCGCCAGCGTACCGGTCGCGATCGTCTTCGCCATGCTGCAGCGCTATCTCGTCGGCGGCCTCACGATCGGCGCCGTGAAGTAGCGCTGCACTCCATTCCCAACATCAACGAATGTCGACATCGGAGACTCAGATGGGATTGCAGGATTGGTTCGGCCTCGACGGGAAGCGGGCGCTGATCACGGGCGCAAGCCGGGGCCTCGGCCGCGAGATGGCGTTGGCCCTGGCCGAGGCCGGTGCCGATATCATCATCACCGGCCGCACGCAGGACACGCTCGACCAGACCGCTGCCGACATCCGCGCCATCGGCCGCCAGGCCTGGACGGTCAAGGCCGACATGGGCGTGCCGGAGGAGTGCGAGACGGCCTGCGAGACGATCCTCGCCGAATTCGGGCCGATCGACATCCTGGTCAACAATGTCGGCAACCGCGACCTCAACGTGTCGATCGAGGAAGAGACGCTGCAGGACTGGCGGTCGTTGATGGACCTCAACCTGACCAGTTGCTTCCTCGCGACAAAGCTTATCGGCGGCGCCATGCTGAAGCGCGGCCAGGGAGGGCGGATCATCAACATTGCCTCGATCAGCGCCCTCATCGCCAATCGCGGCATCGGCGGCCGCCACTACGAGACCGGCAAGGCGGCGGTGCTCCACTTCACGCGCTGCGCCGCGGCCGATTGGGCACCGCACGGCGTTACGGTCAACGCCATCTGCCCCGGCCTGTTCATGACCGACGCGAACCGGCAATGGAACGAGACGCGGCCCGACGTAATCGAGACCTTCGTCCGACAGGTGCCGATGGGCCGGCCGGGCAATCCGCCCGAGATCGGACCGCTCGCGGTCTATCTGGCCAGTCCGGCCGCAGCCTATGTCACCGGCGCTGCCTATGTGATCGACGGGGGCTATACGGTGTGGTGAGCGCCCGGCGGGACAGTGCCGTGTCGATCCATCCCTTCGGCCAACTGCCGGACGGCCGGGCGGTCCGCGAGATTCGTCTCGCCAACGCCGCCGGCACCACCGCCTCGGTCATCACCTTCGGCGCGGCGATCCGCGATCTCGTCGTGCCGGTCGGCGGCGGGATGCGGCGCGTCGTGGTCGGCTTCGCGACGCTCGACGGCTACCTCGACAACCGGCGCTATCTCGGTGTCACCGCCGGCCGCCATGCGAGCCGTATCGGCGAGGGTCGGCTGGTCCTCGACGGCACCGTTCACCAGCTCAGCCGGAACGATGGCCGGCACCATCTGCATGGCGGAACAACGGGCTTCTCGCGCCGCCTCTGGGACATCGTTGAGGTCAGCGACAGCGCGGTCACGCTCGGGTTGGTCTCGCCCGATGGAGAGGACGGCTATCCCGGCCGGCTCGATGTCCGCTGCACCTACCGGCTCGGGGAGCCGGCGTCGCTCGCGGTCGAGATGACCGCGACGACGGATGCGCCGACCATCGTCAGCCTGGCCCACCACTCCTACTTCACGCTCGCTCCCGGCACGTCGATCCGCGGTCATCGCTTGCGGATTCCGGCGAGCCGCACTGTGCCCTTCGGCCCCGACCTGGTGCCGACGGGCGACCTCTCGCCGGTCGGCGGTACGCCCTACGACTTCCGGGCGCTCCGGCCGATTGCTGGCCCGGACCCATCTTTCCAATACGATTGCTGCCTTGTTCTCGATCGGGCAGGCGAGGGGCGCCAGCCAGCCGCGCGCCTGGAAGCGCCCGACGGCAGCCTTTGGCTCGACGTCGCGACCACCGAGCCCTGTCTCGTTCTCTATGACGGCGCCGGCCTGGGCCCGGACTGGCCGGCGGTCGACGGGTCCCGCCCGTTCGCCCATGCCGGGCTGTGCCTGGAACCGATGCGCTACCCCGACAGCCCGAACCAGCCGGGCTTTCCCCAGGCCGTCCTGCGGCCCGGCGAGCTGTATCGCCAGCTGACCACTTATGAATTCGTCGAGCCCTCATAGGCGAGACCGTTGCTGCGCGTTCCCGTCGGTTTGGGCCAGGCTTTTGGCTCACCTCATGCGTTGACGGGTGGTTTGTTTGGATCTATAACAAACATACCAACGAAGCGAGCTCGTCCCGGCGGTCTTCAAGCCGGTTGGAAGCAAGCCCAAAAATCACAGGAGAGGCATATGGATAAGGATCTGCTTGGTCGTTATCTGGTTTCTCGCAGGCGCCTGCTGCAGGGCGCCGCCTTAGGATCGGGTGCCGCGCTCGCGGGATTCGGCGGCAGGGCCGCCTTCGCCGCACCGCCGGCCACGCCGCTCAGCTTCATCGGCTGGCAGTTCCAGCCGCAGATCGTCGAAGCCAACGTCAACACCTTCAAGTCGCTGTACGACGAGGCCGTGAATTACGAGCTGGTGACCGGCGATTATCATCCGGTGGTCGAAACCAAGCTGACCGGCGGCCAGAAGATCGACATGCTTTATGCCGAGGAAGATCACATCGCCCGCTGGCACGCGGCCGAATGGACCCGCGACCTGGAAGGGCTGGACGGTGTGGACGAGATGAAGGCCGGGATGTTCCCGGTCAGCGTCAAGTCGATGTCGCTGCCCGACGGCAAGCTGGCGGGGCTGCCCTATTACGCCGGCCACAACGCCTTCATCTACAATGAGGAACATCTGCAGAAGGCCGGCCTGGCCGTGCCCGACAGCTGGGACTCGCTGCTCGACGCCTGCCGCAAGCTGAAGAAGGACGGCATTTCGGACGCGCCCTACAACAGCGCCTGGGGCCAGAAATGGCCGGAGCTGTCGTGGAGCATCTTCTCCTGCTGGTATGCCGAAGGCGCGCCGGTCTTCAACGCCGCCGGCGATTTCGTCGACGACGCCGCCCTGCGCAAGGTGCTGGAAACCCACCAGACGCTGTACAAGGAACAGCTGGTGGCGGCGGACATCATGACGCTGCCGAATGAAGGCGTGCCCAGCTACGCCACCGGCCGCCACACCTTCATGGTCCTGCACGATTACGACCAGAAGACCGTCAACGATCCCAAATTCTCGAAGGCGGCGGGCAAGGTGAAGAACGCCCTGATGCCGGGCAAGGCCAAGTCGACCTTCGCCTGGACCGCGGTCTACATGATGGGCGCGCAGCCGGTCGACGTCGACCGCACCTGGAATCTGCTGCGCTTTTTCGGCGGCAAGTCCAAGGACGGCCAGTATCACGTGATCAAGCGCTGGGCGCTCGAATTCGGCCTCGGTTCCGCCTACAAGGAGGTGATGGCCGATCCGGAAATCGTCGCCAGCTTCTCGCAGTGGCGCGATACCGAGATCACCAAGAAGCAGCTCGAAAACGCGACGTCCCGCGATATCGCCAAGGAGATCTGGTTCCCGGAATGGGACCTGTTCATGATGCAGCGGGTCCAGGAATACATCCGCGGCAGCATGCCGACGGACCAGATCGTCGACGAGCTCAGCCGCAAGGTGGCCGAGCTGAAGCAGCAGTATCAATAGCCTGCAGCAGCGGCGATCGCGGGGGCCGAGGCTGCCCGCGATCGTCCTTCGCGACCCTTTCGTCGGAGGCGCGGCCCGGTGTCGATCACCCTCTCGCAAGCCCCTGTCCTGCCCGCCCGGCGCCGCCGCGCCGGCCAGATTCCCGGTTTCGCCTATGCCGCGGTGGCGCCGGCCCTGGCGATCGTGATCGCGGTCGTCGGCCTGCCGCTGGCCTACAGCCTTTATCTCAGCCTTCACCGCACCAACCCGATCACCAAGCGCTGGCTGTTCGTCGGGCTCGACAACTACACCGGCCTGTTCGGCAATGCCGAATTCTGGGCGGCGCTGGGCCGGACCGCCTATTTCGCCGGCTTCTCGGTCATCGGCACCACCGTCATCGGCATGGCCATGGCGCTGGTGCTGAATGAACGCTTCACCGGGCGCGGCTTCCTGCGCAGCGTCATGCTGGTGCCCTGGGCGATGGCGCCGGTCTCGGTCGGCGTCCTCTGGTCCTTCGTCTATGCCGGGGACTACGGCACGCTGAACGGCCTGTTGAACGACCTCGGCCTGGGGTTCCTGGGGATGCCCTGGCTGGGCGACGGCTTCCGCGCGCTCAACCTCGTCGCCCTGACCAATGTCTGGAACCAGGCGCCGCTGACCGCGCTGCTGCTGCTGGCCGGGCTGCAGTCGATGCCGCGCAACCTGCACAAGGCGGCGATGCTCGACGGCGCCGGGCCGGTCGCCCGCTTCTTCGCGATCACGCTGCCCTGGCTGAAGCCCAACCTGCTGTTCATCGCCATCATCGCCACGATCAATTCGCTGATGGCGTTCGACATCCTGTGGATCATGACCCGGGGCGGCCCCGGCGCCGCCACCACCGTGTTCGCCTGGCTGGGCTATCTCTACTCCTTCCAGTTTCTGAAGTTCGGCGAGGGGGCGGCGATCCTCTACGTCCTCACCATCATCAGCTTCATCCTGGCGATCCTGTACTTCGTGGTGCTCGGGCCGCGGCAGAGCCGCCGGGCCGCGGCCGCCGCCGACGCCCCATCCGCGGTGTCGCCGGTGAATGCCGCGCGGCGCCATGCCATGGTGACGCTGCCGGCCTACCGGCCGCGGCTGCGGCTGCCCCGGCGGGTCGAAGCGGTGGTGACCCGCGGCGGCTTCGCCATCGCAGCACTGCTGATCTTCATCTGGTCGGCGTTGCCGGTCATCGCCCTGGTGCTGATGAGCATCTCGCCGGCCGCGGACCTGATCCGGACACCGCCGACGATGGTGCCCAGCAGCTTCACCCTGGACAACTTCACCGCGGTGCTGCTGCCACAGGGGGCCAGCGGCAACGAGACCAGCGTCCAGGCCCAGCGGGTGCCGCTGTCGCTGTTCAACAGCTTCGTCGTCGGCGTCGTCGTGGTGGTGATCAGCGTGTCGCTGGGCACCCTGGCCGGCTACGCCTTCGCCCGGCACGGCAAGGGCCGCTTCTTCCGGATCAGCCTGTGGGGCCTGCTGCTGACCCGGATGACGCCGGCGCTGACGCTGGTGCTGCCCTTCTTCGTCATCTTCCGCACGCTGGGGCTGATCGACACCCGGTTCGGGCTGGTCATCGCCTATTGCAGCGTGCTGCTGCCGCTCAGCACCTGGATGATGAAGAGCTATTTCGAAGGCATCCCGGCCAGCCTGGACCGGGCGGCGCTGATCGACGGCTGCTCACGGCTGAAGATGCTGTGGAAGATCCTGCTGCCGGTGGCCCGGCCCGGCATCATCGCCGCCTCGATCTTCTGCTTCCTGGTCAGCTGGAACGAGTTCCTGTTTGCGCTGATCCTGACCTCGACGCCTGGTTCCCAGACCATTCCGGTGGTGCTGTCGGGCTTCCTCAGCCAGGCCCGGTTCTACGAATACGGGCCGATGTTCGCCGCCAGCGTGTTGTCGATCGCCCCGCCGGTGGCCGTCGCCTTCCTGTTCCAACGCTATCTCGTCCAGGGGGCGCTGTCCGGCGCCGTCAAGGGCTGAACCGCGGTCCCGGGAGATCATCATGACATCGATCAACATCCGCGCCGTGTCCAAGAGCTACGCCCAGCACCCCGTGCTGAAAGGGCTCGACCTCGACATCACGGATGGCGAATTCGTCTCCTTCCTCGGGCCGTCCGGCTGCGGCAAGAGCACGCTGCTCTACTGCATCGCCGGGCTGGAGGAGATCAGCTCCGGCAGCATCCTGTTCGACGGGCGCGACATCGGCGGCCTGGCCCCGCGCGACCGCAACATCGCCCTGGTGTTCCAGGACTACGCGCTCTACCCGCACATGCGCGTGCGGGACAACATCGCCTTCCCGCTGCGGCAGCAGAAGGTGCCGGAGGAATCGGTCCGGCGGCAGGTCGCCTGGGCGGCCGAGATGCTGGGCCTCGAACCCCTGCTGGACCGGTCCCCGGCCGAGCTGTCCGGCGGCCAGCGCCAGCGGGTGGCGGTCGGCCGCGCCATCGTGCGCAACCCGGCGGCGCTGCTGATGGACGAGCCGCTGTCCAACCTGGATGCCAGCCTGCGGGTGCGGATGCGCACCGAGATCAAGCGCCTGCAGCGCGAACTCGCCGTCACCACCATCTTCGTCACCCACGACCAGGAGGAGGCGATGGTGCTGTCCGACCGGATCGCGGTGATGAATGGCGGCGTGCTGCAGCAATTCGCCGAGCCGATGACGGTTTTTCGCGAGCCGGCCAACCAGTTCGTCGCCGGCTTCATCGGCAGTCCGCAGATGAACTTCCTGCCGGGCTCCGCCGTCTCCGGCGGCCATGACGACAGCCGGGTCATAGGCGTCCGGCCGCATGATTTGACCCCGGCGGCGGCAGCGGATGGCGACGCCTTCTCCCTGACCGGCGAACTCGCGCTGATCGAACCGGCGGGGCCGATCCACTTCCTCGACGTCCAGGTGGGCGACCGCATGGTCAAGGCCACCTGCAGCGACCCCGGCGGCCGCCGCCCGGGCGAAAGGCTGACCCTGACCGCGCCCGACCGCACAATCCACGTATTCGACCGTGACAGCGGCGCCCGGCTATAGCCGCCGCCTTCCCCTCACACGACAAAGAAGCGCTTCACCCATGGCATTCGATCTCGTGCTCAAGAACGGCCGGGTGCTCGACCCGTCCCAGGGTATCGACCGCATCGCCGACGTCGCCTTTGCCGGCGGCAAGGTCGCCGCGATCGGCGCCGGCCTCGATCCCGGCGGCGCCGTGGTGCGCGACGTCGCCGGCAAGATCGTGACGCCCGGCCTGATCGACCTGCACACCCATGTCTACTGGGGCGGCACCTCGCTCGGCATCGATGCCGAGGATTTCGCGCGGAAGAGCGCGGTGACCACCTGCGTCGACACCGGCAGCGCCGGGCCGGGCAACTTCCCGGGCTTCCGCAAGCATGTGATCGACCCCAGCCAGATCCGCATCCTGGTCTATCTGCACGTCTCCTTCGCCGGCATCTTCGCCTTCTCCGAACGGGTCATGGTCGGCGAAAGCAACGACATCCGGCTGATGGCCGCGCGGGATGCCGTGGAGGTGGCGGAGGCCAACCGCGACGTCATCATCGGCATCAAGGTCCGGGTCGGCCGCATCGCCAGCGGCCCGGCCGGCATCGCGCCACTCGACGTCGCGCTGCAGGTGGCCGACGAGACCGGGCTGCCGCTGATGGTGCATATCGACGAACCGCCGCCCTCCTACGAGGCGGTGGTGGACCGGCTGCGGCCGGGCGATGTGCTGACCCATTGCTTCCGGCCGTTCCCGAATTCGCCGGTCACCCGCGACGGCAAGATCAAGCCCGAGGTGCTGGCGGCGCGCGAGCGCGGCGTGCTGTTCGACATCGGCCACGGCAAGGGATCGTTCGCCTGGAAGACTGGCCGGGCCATGCTGGCCCAGGGCTTCAAGCCGGACACCATCTCCTCCGACGTCCACGCTCTCTGCATCAACGGCCCGGCCTATGACCAGGTGACGACACTGTCGAAGTTCCTGGCGCTGGGCATGCCGCTCGACGAGGTCATCGCGGCCTCCACCGTCAACGCCGCCAAGGCGCTGAACCGGCCCGAGCTCGGCACGTTCAAGCCCGGCAGCGTCGGCGACGCCAGCATCCTGTCGCTGAAGCACGGCGCCTTCCCGCTGGAGGATGTGCGCGGCGAGATCGTCACCGCCGACCGGCGGATCTTCGCCGAGGGCGTGGTGGTCAACGGGCGCTGGTGGCACCCGGCGGAAGGAACGAAATGATGCAGCGCGACGACATCGAGACC
>NZ_JBYRFX010000317.1:0-4430 GCF_057815775.1 Inquilinus sp. | reverse complement strand
GCGATCGCGCTCGAGGCCTATGCCGACATCAACTGCGAGGGCTATGGCTTTCCGCTGGAATGGGGCCGCGCCGGCCTGGCCGGATCGACGCTGTGGACCAAAGCGGCGCATTCCTATCTCGGCTATGAGGGCGACCGCGCGGTCTCCGCCGCCTCGGCGGTGGTCCATGACGGGCGCCTGTACCTCGCGCTGGTCGCCACCCGCCCGGATGCCCAGCGCAAGGGCTATGGCGAGGCGGTGGTGCGGCGGGCGCTGCAGGCCGGACACAAGGCGACGGGGCTGACCCGGACGGTCCTGCACGCCACCGATGCCGGCGCCCCGGTCTACGCCCGCGTCGGCTATAGCCGCGCCGCCACCTTCCTGACCTACATGCCGGCGACCTGAGGAAGCGCCCTACCCCTTGACCGCTCCGCCGGCCAGGCCGGCGACGATGTGGCGCTGGGCCAGCAGGAAGAAGGCGATGGCCGGCGCCAGGGTCAGGGTGACGAAGGCCAGGATCTTGTTCCATTCGGTCGAGAATTCGCCCTGGTAGTACCTGATCCCCAGCGGCCAGGGGTACATCTCCGGCGCGTTGAACATGATCAGCGGCAGCATGTAGTTGTTCCAGCTGGTGACCAGGGCGAAGACCGAGACCGTGGCCAGGATCGGCCGCGACAGCGGCAGGGTGATCCTGAGATAGAACTGGAAGTAGCCGCAGCCATCGACCCGCGCCGCCTCCCACAGCTCGTGCGGCAGCTGGCGGAAGAAGCCGCGCAGCATCAGGATCGCCATGCCCAGCCCGAAGGCCACCTGCGGCAGGATCACGCCCCAATAGCTGTCGAGCAGGCCGAGGTCGCGGACCCGGATGAACAGCGGCAGCATCGCCGTCGCCGCCGGGAACAACAGGCCGAGCAGGAGGTAGCTGAGCAGCATGCGGCTGCCGAAGAACACGACATGGGCGAAGACGAAGGCCGCCATCGACCCGGCGATCAGGGTCAGGCCGACGGTGAACACGGCGATGACGGCGGAGTTGAACAGCATGCGCCAGAGCTGCGGCGAGGTCAGGATCTCGAGATAGACCTCGCCGCTCCAGCTCGCCGGCAGCCCGACCGGGTTGACCCGCAGCTCGCCCAGCGTCTTGAAGCCGCCCAGGGCGGTGGCGACCAGCGGCACCAGCACCACCCCGGCGACGGCGAGCAGCACCAAGTATTGCGGCAGGGTGGAGGGGCGGCGCGTGCGGCTGGCCATGATGGTCCTAGTCTCCGCGCATCAAAGTGCGGCGATACACGATCGAGAAGGTGACGCAGATCAGGAACAGCACCACGCCGACGGCGCTGCCGAAGCCGATCTCCATCCGCATGATGCCGAAGGTGAAGAGGTAGGTGACCAGCGAATGGGTGGCGTTGGACGGCCCGCCGCGGGTCAGCGCCATCACCATGTCGAACAGCTGCAGCGCGCCGACCACCGAGAAGAACACCGACAGCCGGATCGTCGGCAGCAACATCGGGATCTTGATCCGGCGCACGATCTGCCAGGGCGAGGCGCCGTCGATCCGGGCCGCGTCGACAACCTCGGGCGGGATGTTCTGCAGGCCGGCGATGTAGAGCATCATGTGGAAGCCGAAATACTTCCACACCACCAGCGCCAGCACCGCGATCATCGCCAGGCCGCGATCGGCCAGGACGAAGGGCGCCTGGGCACCGAACCAGCCCCAGACCAGAGCGACAGCGCCGTACTGGCCATCGTAGAGGAACTTCCAGATCAGCCCGGTCGCGACCTCGGCCAGGATATAGGGCAGGAAGAACACCATGCGGAACGCCACCCGGCCGCGCAGCTTTTCGGCCAGCAGCAGCGCCATGGACAGGGCCAGCGGCAGCTGGATCGCCAGCGACACCGCGATGATCAGCCCGGTGTTGGTCAGCGCCGACCAGAAGGTACGGTTGCGCAGCAGCAGCTCGAAATTCTTCAGCCCGACGAAGTCTTCCGGGCTGCCGTAGCCGTTCCATTTGAACAGGCTGTAGAAGCCGGATTCGCCCATCGGCAGGATCACGAAGATGGTGAACAGGGCCAGCGCCGGCACCAGCATCAACACGATCGGCGCCACCCGGGATCGGAAGGCGACGCGGCGACGGCGAGCGGCGGAGTGGTCGTGCGACAGGGCGACGGCGGTCATCGGGGTGCACCCGCGAAGGCCGGCTTGCTTTGCCTCTCCCGCCTGGCGGGAGAGGCAAAGCACAACGGGGAACGGACCCTCACCAACACATCCCCCTCAATGCATCGCCCAGGCGTCCTGCACCTGGGAGGCGGCGTCGGCGGGGTCGGTGGCGCCGGAGGCGAGGTCGGTCGACACGTCGTTGACGACGCGGCCGACATTGGCGCCCAGCATCTGGTCGTAGAACACCTGGAAATAGCCGGCCTTGGCGATGTTTTCCGCCATCTCGCGGAAATACGGGTTCTTGAGCTTGTCCGCCGTGCCCTTGACCACCGGGATGTACAGGCCGAGCTCCGCCGCCTTGGACTGGTTCTCCAGGCTGGTCAGGAACTTCAGGAAATCGACCGCTTCCGGCGGCGACCCCTTGGTCACCAGCCAGCCATTGACCCCGCCCAGCACATCGGTCGGCTGGCCGGCGCCGCCATCGACCACCGGGAACGGGAACCAGCCGAGATCGGCATCGGCGAGGCCCTTGCCACTGGCGCTGTTGGCCTTGCTGGCGTTGTAGTCCCAGTTGCCCATCAGGTTCATGGCGGCGTTGCCGTCGCCGAAATAGCCGGAGGATTGCGGGTTGGTCAGGCCGAGATAGCCGGGCTCGAACGGGTCCAGCGCCGCCAGCTCCTTCAGATGCTCGCCGGCCTTGACGAAGACCGGGCCGTCGAAGCCGTCGCCGGACTGGTTGTAGGCCGACTGGAACGCCGCCTTGCCGCCGAGCCGGATCGCAAGATGGGTCCAGTAGAAATGGATCGGCCATTTGTCGGCGCCGCCGGCCGCGATCGGCACGATGCCCGCCGCCTTGATCGTCTTCACCGCAGCCAGCAGGTCGGTCCAGGTCTTGATGTCCTCGGCCTTGACCCCCGCCTTGGCGAACAGCGGCTTGTTGAACCAGAAGCCAACCTGGGAGGCGAGGACGGGGGCGCCCCAGACATGACCGTCGATGGTGAAGGCGTCGAGCGCGGCCGGGCCGAAGCTGTCGGCCCACGGGCCCTTCATCGCGTCGCTGAGATCCTCGATCGTGCCGGCCTTGACCTGGTCGCGCAGCACGCCGCCGCCCCAGCTGTAGATGATGTTCGGCCGGTCGGGCGATTGCAGCGTGGTCGGCAGCTTGGCCTTGTAGGCCTCGTTCTCCAGATACTGCAGCTGGATGGTCACGCCGGGATGCGCCGCCTCATAGGCCTTGGCGACATCCTGCATCCAGGACACCGTCTCCGGCGTGTTCTCGATGTGCAGCCATTTGACCGTGACGTCGGCCATGGCTGTGCCCGATGCGAGGCCGGCCATGGCGAGGGCCGCGAGGCCCGACAGCAATCTGTTCATGTCTCTCTTTGTCCTCCCTGGTTCCCGCCGCCATTGCCGGCGGCGGGTTTGGTTTCGGTCCGGTCCGCTCACCCCTCCAGCCAGCGCACCTCCTCCGGCGTCAGCGCGATGTCGAGCGCCTGCAGCGAATCCTCCAGCTCCTCCAGCGTGAGCGGGCCGATCAGCGGCAGGATCGGGAAGTCCTGGTGCAGGCCATAGGCCAGGGCGACCTGGTTGGCCGATTTGCCGATCCGGGCGCCGAGCTCCGCCGCCCGGTCGCGACGGCGGAAATTGGTCTCGCCATACCAGCTGCGCTCCAACTCCGGATCCTCGTGCCGGTCGCGGCCGCCGCGGTCGGTGAAGAAGCCGCGGGCCTGGCTGGACCAGGCCAGGAGCGGCATCTGCCGCTGCCGCAGCCAGGCCCGCCATTCCGCATCCGACGACGCGATGCAGCCGGCCCAGACCGGCTGGATCATGTCCGCCAGGCTGAAATTGTTGCTGACCGTGGCCGGGCCGTGCTTGCCGTTGGCCTCGGCATAGTCGATCGCCTCGTCCAGCCGCTCGCGCGTCCAGTTCGACCCGCCCCAGGAGCCGATGCGCCCGGCCCGGATCTCGGCATCCAGCACATCGACGAATTCGCCGACAGCGATATCCGGGTTGTCGCGATGCATCAGGTAGAGGTCGAGCCGGCCGGTCTGCAGCCGCTCCAGCGTGTCGGTCAGCTGGCGCGGGATCACGTCGGGGTAGCACAGCGGCGAATGCGCGCCCTTGCCGATCAGCACGATCTCGTCGCGCACGCCGCGGCTGGCCAGCCAATGGCCGAGCAGCCGGTCGGAGTCGCCGTTGCGGTAGAGCCAGGCGGTGTCGAAGGTGTTGCCGCCGCGTTCGAAGAAGCGGTCGAACAGCAGCCCGGCCTGGCTGATGCTCTGCACCCCGACCGCGC
>NZ_JBYRFX010000316.1:0-14489 GCF_057815775.1 Inquilinus sp. | reverse complement strand
CCGCCAATCTGAGCGACCCGGCCGCGCCCGCCGCGCTGGTCGAGCAGGTCGAGGCAGCGTTCGGCAAGCTGGACATCCTGGTCAATAATGCCGGCTTCACCCGCGATGGCCTGGCCATGCGGATGGCCGACAAGGACTGGTCGGACGTGTTGGAGGTCGATCTGGCCGCCCCGTTCCGGCTGGCCCGCGCCGCCATGCGCGGCATGATGAAGCGCCGCTGGGGCCGGATCGTGTCGATCACCTCGATCGTCGGCCACACCGGCAATCCCGGCCAAGCGAACTACGCCGCGTCGAAGGCTGGCATGACCGGCATGACCAAGGCCCTGGCCCAGGAAGTCGCCAGCCGCGGCATCACGGTGAACTGCGTCGCGCCCGGCTTCGTCAGCAGCGCCATGACCGATGCGCTGAACGACGACCAGAAGGCCCGCATCGCCACCACCATCCCGATGGCGCGCATGGGCGAGCCGGCGGAGATCGCGGCGGCCGTCCTGTACCTCGCCAGCCTCGAGGCGGCCTATGTCACGGGCCAGACCATCCACGTCAACGGCGGCATGGCGATGTATTGACATCGCCGGCCCCGGGCATGGCCATATGCTTGGCCACGCCCGATCAGGTGTGGTATGTGACCGCGGGTCCTACGGGGCGGTCACTAGCGGGGGTTCATGCTGCGGAATCCTGCCCCGTTCCGCTCTCTTGAAAGGTAGAACGAATGAGCGACATCGCCGAGCGCGTTAAGAAGATCGTTGTCGAGCATCTGGGCGTCGAAGAAGGCAAGGTCACCGAATCGGCCAGCTTCATCGACGATCTCGGCGCCGACAGCCTCGACACCGTCGAGCTGGTCATGGCGTTCGAGGAAGAGTTCGGCTGCGAGATTCCGGACGACGCCGCCGAGAAGATCCTCACGGTCAAGGACGCGATCAGCTTCATCCAGGAACATTCGGCCGGCTGATCGTAAGGCCTTTGTCACCCGTTTCGCGGCAGAACCGGATCAGATGATGAGACGTGTCGTAATCACCGGCATGGGGATGGTCACGCCTCTCGGTGCCGGTGTGAAGACCAACTGGGACCGGCTGATCGCTGGGCAGTCGGGCATTGGGGCGATCTCCGCCTTCGAGGTTTCCGACCTGCCCGCCCGGATCGCCGGCATGGTGCCGCGCGGCACCGGTCCCGGCGACTTCGATGTCGACAGCGCTGTGCCGCCCAAGGACCAGCGCAAGAACGACACCTTCATCCACTACGCGATCGCCGCCGCGAATGAGGCGATCGTGAATTCCGGATGGCAGCCGCCGGATGACGAGGCGCGCGACCGCACCGGTGTGATGATCGGATCGGGCATCGGCGGCCTGCAATGGATCGCCGAAGGCTCGCTGACGCTGGAGGAGAAGGGGCCGCGACGGATTTCCCCCTTCTTCATTCCGGCGGCCCTGATCAATCTGGCCTCCGGCCAGGTCTCGATCCAGCACGGTTTCCGCGGCCCGAACCATTCCGCGGTCACGGCCTGCTCGACCGGCGCGCATGCGGTGGGCGATGCGGCCCGGCTGATCATGTGGGACGACGCCGACGTCATGGTGGCGGGTGGGGCGGAGGCGGCGGTGTGCCGGCTCGGGCTCGCCGGCTTCGCTGCGGCGCGGGCGCTGTCCACCGGCTACAACGAAACCCCCGACCGGGCCTCGCGCCCCTATGACAAGGGCCGCGACGGCTTCGTCATGGGCGAAGGCGCGGGCGTGCTGGTGCTCGAGGAGCTCGAGCATGCCAAGGCACGCGGCGCGACGATCTATGCCGAGGTGGTGGGCTACGGCCTGTCGGGCGACGCCCATCACATCACGGCGCCCCCGGCCGACGGCAATGGCGGCTTCCGGGCGATGACGGCCGCCCTCAAGCGCGCCGGGCTGAACCCGTCCGACATCGACTACATCAACGCGCACGGCACCTCGACGCCGCTGGGTGACGAGATCGAGCTGGGCGCGGTCAAGCGCCTGTTCGGCAACGCCACCGCCACCGTCTCGATGTCATCGACCAAATCGGCGATCGGGCATCTGCTCGGCGCGGCCGGCGCGGTCGAGGCGATCTATTCGGTGCTGGCGATCAACCACGACGTGGTGCCGCCGACGCTGAACCTCGACGATCCCTCGGACAGCTGCCTCGGCGTCGACCTTGTGCCGAAGCAGGCCAAGGAGCGGCCGGTGCGCGCCGCCCTGTCGAACAGCTTCGGCTTCGGCGGGACCAATGCGTCGCTGGTCTTCCGCGAGCTCGTCTGATACCGACGGTCCGCAATCCCGAACGGTCATCCCCCGCGCGCGGCAGCACGGCGTGCTGCGCAGGGGCTTGGGCTGATGGTGGCGGGATCGTCATGACAATGGGTGGACGGACATGATCCGGGCGCTCATTCGTGCCTTCATCGTTCTGCTGGTGCTGGCGGCCATCATCGGCGGCGCCGTCGCCTGGTTCCTCCATGCCTACCGCGCCCCCGGGCCGCTGGCGGCACCGGCGGCGCTGGTGGTCGAACGCGGCAGCGGCCTGTCCGTGATCGCGGCCCAGCTGGAGGAGGCGGGGGTGATCGCCAACCGCTGGGTGTTCCTGGCGGGATCCGTGCTGGATGGTGGCGACCATACCCTGAAGGCCGGCGAATACGCCTTCCCGGCCGGGATCTCGCCGGCTGAGGCTGCAGACCTGCTGGCCCGCGGCAGCAATGTCACCCACAAGATCACCCTGCCCGAAGGTCTGACCTCGGCCGAGATCGTGGCGTTGCTGAACGCCGAGCCGCTGCTGACGGGCGAGGTCGGCGACACCCCGGCCGAGGGATCGCTGCTGCCGGAGACCTACCAGTTCATCCGCGGCGACACCCGGGCGAGCGTGGTCGAACGCATGCGCAAGGCGATGCGGCAGGAGATCGACGGGCTGTGGGCCAGGCGGGACAACGGCCTGCCGCTGAAATCGGCGGCCGAGGCGGTCACCCTGGCCTCGATCGTGGAGAAGGAAACCGGCGTGGCGGCGGAACGGCCAGTGGTCGCCAGCGTGTTCCTGAACCGGCTGCAGGCCGGCATGCCGCTGCAATCCGACCCGACGGTGATCTACGGGCTCACCAACGGCAAGGGGCCGCTCGGCCGGGCCCTGACCCGGGCCGACTGGAAGCTCGACTCTCCCTACAACACCTATGTCATCCAGGGGCTGCCGCCGGGGCCGATCGCCAATCCCGGACGTGACGCACTTGCCGCAGTGCTCAAGCCCGCAGTCACAGGCTATTATTACTTCGTGGCGGATGGATCGGGCGGGCATGTGTTTGCCAAAACGCTCGAAGAACATAACCGCAATGTGGCCGATTGGCAGAAGCGGCGGCGCGCAGCCCAGCCGGATTCAGACGATACGGCCCCGGAAACCGGGGGGAATTTGCCTTGAGCGGTAGAGACGATCCGCATCTATTGCACACGATCCGTGGCGTGCTGGTGCCGATCCACCCGGCCGGCTACCCGTTCATCGGCGTGTTCGCGGTCGCGACGGTGATCCTGTTCCTGATCTGGGAACCTTTGGGCTGGCTCGGCGTGCTGGCAACGGCGTGGTGCGTTTATTTCTTCCGTCACCCGCCGCGGGTGACGCCGAACCGGCCCGACCTGGTGGTGGCCCCGGCCGATGGAAGGGTGCAGATGTTGGTGCGCGCGACGCCGCCGGCGGAACTCGGCCTCGGCGACCGGCCGCTGACCCGGATCAGCATCTTCCTCGACGTGTTCAACGTTCATGTGAACCGCATCCCGGCCGATGGCGGGGTGGTCGACGTCAAGTATCGCCCCGGCAAGTTCTTCAGCGCCAACCTGGAAAAGGCGAGCGAGGAGAATGAGCGCTGCGCCGTGTCGCTGCGCCTGCCGGACGGCCGCATGCTGGTCTTCGTCCAGATCGCGGGGCTGGTTGCCCGGCGCATCATCTGCGACCTGTCGCCCGGCCAGCCGGTCGTCGCCGGCGAGACCTATGGGTTGATCCGCTTCGGCAGCCGCACCGACATCTACCTGCCGGATGGCGTCGAGCCGCTGGTCAGCGTCGGCCAGACCATGGTCGGCGGCGAAACGGTCCTGGCCGATCTGGCCGCCGCCGCCGTCATGCCGGTCGCGCTCGCTCGATGAGCGCGCCCGAGCTTCCCCGGCGCCGCCGCCCGTTCCGCCGCAGGCCGGTCGTCCGCTTCCGCGGGCTGACGATCAACCGGCTGCTGCCGAACATCCTGACCACGCTGGCGCTGTGCGCCGGGCTGACCGCGATCCGCTATGCCATCCAGGAGCGCTGGGAGCAGGCGGTGACGGCGATCCTGGTGGCCGCCATCCTGGACGGGCTGGACGGCCGCGTCGCCCGGCTGCTGCGCGGGTCGAGCAAGTTCGGGGCGGAGCTCGACAGCCTCGCCGATATCGTCAGCTTCGGCGTCAGCCCGGCGATCATCCTGTATCTCTGGATGATGCAGGACGCCGGCAGCTTCGGCTGGCTGGCGGTCATGGCCTATGCCGTCTGCGCCGCGCTGCGGCTGGCCCGGTTCAACACCGCACTGGACGACACCACCAAGCCGCCCTTCGCCTACAACTACTTCACCGGCGTGCCGGTGCCGGCGGGGGCCATCCTGATCCTGATGCCGGTCATGATCAGCTTCGAATTCGCGCCGGGATTCTGGGCGGCGACGCTGCTGGTCGGGATCTGGACCCTGTTCGTCGCGGTGCTGCTGATCAGCAAGATCCCGACCTTCTCGATGAAGGTGGTGCGGATTCCGCAGGAATACATTGTGCCGGTGCTGGTCGGGGTCGGGCTGGTGGCGACGCTGCTGGTCACGGCCACCTGGCCGACGCTGGTCGCGCTCGGCCTGATCTATGTCGGCAGCATCCTGTTCAGCATCCGGCGCTATGCCCATCTGAAGCGCCAGGCCGCCCTGATCATGGGCGAGGTCGAGGATGAGCCGGAGCCTGGGTCCGAGCCGCCGCCGGACCCGCCGGCGTCCGGTCAGCCCAGCGCCGCGTAGGCCACCAGCAACAGCGCAAAGGTCGTCGCCACCCAGCCGACGATCGTGACGACCTCACGGATCAAGTCGAAGGGGCTCTCGGTCTCGTCGTCGTCATGGATCAGGTGCATGGTCGTCGCGCTTTCGATCACGGATCGCGTCATGTTATTTCGCACACTCGGTGCTATCGCGCCGTGACGGCGGTCACAGCCGGCCGAAGCGGCAAAGCCGCTGTCCGCATGGCGTCCCGCTTGTTGACGCTCCGGGCGCCCGGTATAAGCCCGCTATGACTCAGGACAAGACCGACTCCGCCCCGCTTTCCAGCATGACCGGCTTCTCGCGCAGGGAAGGCGGCGTCGACGGCCTGTCCTGGGTGTGGGAGGCGCGCAGCGTCAACGGCAAGTCGCTCGACCTGCGGCTGCGCATCCCACCCGGCTTCGAACGGCTGGAGGCCGCCGCCCGGGTCGAACTGGCCAAACGGTTCCGCCGCGGCAACGTCACGCTCAACCTGTCGCTTGGCCGGACCGAGACTGCCTCCCAGCTGCGGATCAACCGCGACCTGCTGGACCAGCTGATCGCGTTGGTGCGTGAGGTCAATGGCCCGGCGGCACCGGTCCAGGTCGATGCGCTGCTCGGCGTGCGCGGCGTGGTCGAAAGCGGCGACGGCAACGCGGCCGAATTGAACAGTGCGGTCGAGGCCGAGGCGGCGGCGGCGATCGTGCCGCTGCTGGACGACCTGCTGGCGACGCGGGTGGAAGAGGGCGGGCGGCTGCATGCCGTCCTGGCCGCGCAGATCGACCAGATCGCCGGGCTGGTCGGCCAGGCCCGGGCCAGCGCCGAAGCACAGCCCGAGGCGCTTCAGGCGCGGCTGAAGGCCCAGCTCGACCTGCTGCTGGAGGCGCGGCCGCCGCTGGCCGAGGACCGGCTGGCGCAGGAGCTGGCATTGCTGGTCGGCCGCTGCGACGTGCGGGAGGAACTCGACCGGCTCGACGCCCATATCGGCCAGGCGCGCGGCCTGCTGTCGACCGGGGCCGGGGTCGGCCGGCGGCTCGATTTCCTGTGCCAGGAATTCAACCGGGAAGCCAACACGCTGTGCTCGAAGGCATCGGCGGTGGCGTTGACCCGCATCGGCCTGGAACTCAAGGCCGTGATCGAACAGTTCCGCGAGCAGATCCAGAACATCGAATGACCACCGACATCGTCCGACGCGGCCTCATGCTGGTCCTGTCCTCGCCCTCCGGCGCCGGCAAGACCTCGATCACCCGCGCCGTGCTGGCGCAGGATCCCAACCTGGAGATCTCGGTGTCGGTGACCACCCGGGCTCAGCGCCCGGGCGAGATCGACGGCACGCATTACCACTTCATCGACCAGGCCGAATTCGACGACATGGTCGGCCATGACAAGCTGCTGGAATACGCCCGGGTGTTCGGCAACTCCTACGGCACGCCGCGCGCCCCGGTCGAGGCGGCGCTGGCCGCCGGCCGCGACGTGATCTTCGACATCGACTGGCAGGGCACGCAGCAGCTGCACCAGCGGGTGCGCGACGACTTGGTCGGCGTCTTCGTGCTGCCGCCGACGGTGGAGGACCTGGAGAAGCGCCTGCGCGTCCGCGCCCAGGACAGCGATGCCGTGATCGCCAGCCGCATGGCCAAGGCCTCGGACGAGATGAGCCACTGGCCCGAATACGATTATGTGATCGTGAATCGGGACCTCGATGTCAGCATCGCCCAGATCCAGGCGATCCTGATGGCCGAGCGCCTGCGCCGCAGCCGCCAGACCGGTTTGCCCGATTTCGTCAGGTCGCTGCAGGCCGGGCTTTAAGAGGTCAGGCCGCCGGCGCCTGACGGGCGGCCACCGCCCGCGCCAGCCGGACGAAGCCGGCGATGTCGATTTCCTCGGCCCGGGCCGTCGGCGTCAGCTCGGCCTCGGCCAACAGCGCCTCGGCATCGCCCAGGCTGCGCAGGCTGGCGCGCAGCATCTTGCGACGCTGGCCGAAGGCGGCCGCCGTCACCGCCTCCATCACCGCGAAAGGCACATCCGCGCTGTTCGCCCGCGGGCGCAGCTGCACCACGGTCGAATCCACCTTGGGCGGCGGCTTGAAGGCCCGGCCGGGCAGGGTGAGCAGCTGGTCGACCTCGGCCCGCCACTGGGCGATCACTGACAACCGGCCATAGGCGTGGCTGCCGGGTGCGGCGACCATGCGGTCCGCCACCTCTTTCTGGAACATCAGCGTCAGCGACCGGAACTCATCGATCCGCCGCAGCCAGCCGATCAGCAGGGGGGTCGCCACATTGTAGGGCAGGTTGGCGATCACCGCGCGCGGCGCCGGCACCAGCTCGAGAATGTCGACCTTCACGGCGTCGGCTTCGACGATGCGCAGCTTGCCGGCCGAGATCGCCGCCAGCTGCTCCAGCGCCGGCAGGAAGCGCCGGTCGCGCTCCACCACCGTGACGCTGGCGGCCGGGGCGGCCAGCAGGGCCCGGGTCAGCCCGCCGGGGCCGGGGCCGATCTCGACGACATGGATCCCGGCCAGGTCACCCGCCTCGCGGACGATCCGAGCCGTGACGTTGAGGTCGAGCAGGAAGTTCTGGCCCAGCGACCGCTTCGCCGCCAAGCCGAACTCCGCGATGACCTCGCGCAGCGGCGGCAGGGCGTTAAGCGCGTCCTGCAGAGAGTCGGCGGACGGGCTCAGAGCCGGACGTCGATATAGGCGTTGCCGCGCAGGTCGCGCAGCAGCCGGCGCTGCAGCATGTCGACCCGCTGCTCGCCGATGCTGGCGCGGATCTGGTCGCGGTCGATGCTGTCGCCGGCCACGTCCTCACGCGAGCAGACCATCATCACGGCGACGCCTTCGGAGGTGCGCAGCGGCGCACTGACCTGGCCGTCGGCCAGGCCGCTGACCATCTCGCGCATCGCATTCGGCAGGCGGGCGAGCAGGATGTCGCCGAGATCCGGATTGGCGGTGACGCCGAGTTCCTTGACCTTGGTGCGGAAGGCTTCGCAGCCGGAGATGTCCTTGAAGTCGTTGCGCATCTGGGCGACCACGGTGTCGACCCGGTTGCGCGGCGCGGTCGACGGCACCGGCACGACGATCTGGTTCAGCCGCACCTTGACCCCGCCGGCCGTGCTGGCGGCGACCGTCCGCTTGTCACGCAGGAACAGGATGTTGTAACCGCCCAGGGTGCGGATCGGGTCCGACACCTGGCCCTGGGGCATGGTGGTGAGAACCTGGTCGAGCGCGGGCTCGAGCTGGCCGCCGAGGACCCATCCCATGTCGCCGCCGGTCTGCGCGCCGGCAGCCTGGCTGAACTGCTGGGCCACGGCCGGGAAGGGGGCGCCACGGCGGATTTCCGAGACGAGTCTGTCGGCCAGTGCCTTGACCTGGCCTTCGTTGGAATCCTGGTCCACCGACAGGAAGATCGACGCGACGAGATATTGCGGCTTGCCCTGGTTGGCGTGCAGCCGGTCCACGACCTCGTCGACCTGGGTGTCGGAGACGTCGACCTGGGACAGGAAGCGGCGCTGGACCAGCTGGCGCCAGCCGAGCTGGGCCCGGACCTGGTCTTCCAGCGCGCTCTGCGGCACGCCGGTCGATTTCAGCATGCCGAACAGCTGCTGCGTGCTCATGTGATTCTGGCCGGCGATCGTCGCCAGCGCCTTGTCGATGTCCGAGGCCGGCACGGCGATGCCGGACCGCTTGGCTTCCTGGGCCTGCAGCTTCTCGTCGACCAGCAGGCGCAGCACCTGGGGCAGCAGACGCTGCTGATTCTCCGGTGTCGGCTGCAGGCCGCCGCTCATCAGCGACAGCCGCATCCGCATCTGCAGATCCGCCACGGTGATGACGTCGTCATTGACCACCGCGGCGATGGTGCCGACGGCGGCGCTGGCGGCCGGGGCCGCAGCAGGTCGCTTCTGCGCCATGGCAGGCGGGGCGAAGGCCGTGACGAACGCCAGGACCAGGGCGATGAACGGTGCCGACAGACGAAGGATCATGAGGGCTACACGGCCTCGCTTATGGAAAGGCGGAGATACAGCACGCGATTTTGGCCGACTCAAGGCAAAAGCGGTACGGACGGGAAACGGCATGGCGGCTTCAGCCATCTCAGAGGTGGCATTAGCCATCCTCGAGGTGCAGCAGGGCCGCCGCGCCGAACAGCAGGGCGGCGCCCGACGTGGCCCAGGCAGCCATCGGCACGGGCAGGGTTCCGGCCCGGCCCAGCGCCATGACGATGTCGCCCAGGACGAAGATCGAGAAGCCGGTGACGATGGCGCCGACGATCATCAGCACGGTGTCGACGCGCCTGCCCGGCCGCAGGCTGAACGCCGCGGCCACCAGGATCATCGCCGCCATCAGCAGCGGCTGCGACAGCAGCGACTGGTAGGAAATGCGGTAGCGGGTGGAGGAGAAGCCGGTGGAATCGAGGTTGCGGATATAATCCGGCAGGTCCCAGAACGAGATGGTCTGCTGCGACGCGAACCGCTCCTGGATCCCGTTGCGGGTCAGGTTGGTCGGCAGCGAGGTGGTGTCGACATGCGTGGCCGGGTTGGTGCCGTCGATCATCCAGGCGTCGCTGATCACCCATTTGCCGTCCTGCAGCTGGGCTTTGGCGCCGTCGATCCGGCCGCGATAGCCCTCCTTCGGCGTCAGCAGCAGGAACATGGCGTTCTCGAGCGTGTCGCCGTTGCCGGTGACCTTCTCGGCATGGATGACGACGACGCCCGTCTCATCCTTCTGGCGCAGCCAGAAGCCGGTCTTCGCCACCTTCATGATGTCGCCGGTGCCGCCGAGATAGTCGACGTCCAGCCGCTCGTAGCGGCCGTACATGGCGGCCGAGACCGGGTTGACCACGGTGATCTTCAGCACCCCCAGCACCATTGCCGCCACGATCACCGGCGCCAGGAACTGCCAGGCCGACAGGCCGGCGGCACGGGCGACGATCAGCTCGCGGCTGCGGGTCATGCGCCAGAAGGTCACCATCGCCGCGATCAGCACGGCGAAATGGAACAGGATCTCGATGTCGCTCGGCAGCTTGAAGGCCGACAGCGCGAAGGCCAGGCTCAGCGGCAGCTCCGGGATCGAACTGACCTGGCGGACGAATTCGACGAACTCGAACACCGCGATCACACCGCTCAGCACCAGCAGCACGGCCAGGAACCAGAACAGGAATTGCCGCACGATATAGGCGTAGAAGGTGGGCGATCGGACCATGGGGTGCTGGCTGGCCTGTGAATGCCGAAGGAACGGGTCGGCGCATCTTCTACAACAGACGGGGCGCCGCGGCGACCGCCAACGAAGTCGCAGCCGGCATTCCGGCCGCCGCGACGGGTGACGATCGTGAAACCCGCTGTTACGGTGCCGGTTCCGCCGCGTCGCAGCGGTTCATCGAAAATCGCCCGGAAGACGACAAAGATGCAGATCTCCTTCGCCCCGCCCGCCTCGGTGGAAGCCGGCGTCCTGGTGCTCGGCGTGTACGCCGACAGCGTGTTGTCCAGCGCCGCCGCCGGCATCGACAAGCAGTCCAAGGGGGCCCTGACGCGGGCGCTGAAGGCGGCACCGAAGTTCAAGGGCGGGCGCGACGAGACGCTGTCGCTGTACGGCCTGCCCGGCATCGGCACCGACCGGGTCGTGCTGTTCGGCCTGGGCAAGCCCGACGCGATCGAGGCCGTCGGGCTGCAGCGCGCCGGCGGCGTGGTTGCCGCCCTGCTGAACCAGACCGGCGCGACCGAAGCGACGGCGCGGCTGGACGGCATCCAGATCGCCGGCAAGGACGGCGCCGGCCAGGGCGCCGCCGCGGCCGCGGCCGAATTCGCCTTTGGCGCCCGGCTGCGGGCCTGGCGGTTCGAACGCTACCGCACCACGGAGAAGGCGGAGGCCAAGCCGTCGCTGAAATCCCTGACGGTGCAGACCGGCGAGGGCAGTGCGGCGAAGAAGGCCTTCGCCCGCGCCGATGCCGTGGCCCAGGGCGTGTTCCTGACCCGCGAGCTGGTGTCCGAGCCGCCGAACATCCTGAATCCGGAAAGCTTCGCCGCCAAGGCGAAGGAACTGGCCGAGCTCGGCCTCGAGGTCGAGGTTCTCGGCGAGAAGCAGATGCGCAAGCTCGGCATGGGCGCGCTGCTCGGCGTCGGCCAGGGCTCGGCGTTCGAGAGCCAGCTGGTGGTGCTGCAGTGGAAGGGCGCCGGCGGCAAGCGCAAGGACGAGGCGCCGATCGCCTTCGTCGGCAAGGGCGTCACCTTCGACACCGGCGGCATCTCGCTGAAGCCCGGCCAGGGCATGTGGGACATGAAGTGGGACATGGGCGGCGCCGGCGTCGTCACCGGGCTGATGAAGGGCCTGGCGCTGCGCAAGGCCAAGGTCAACGCCGTCGGCGTGCTCGGCCTGGTCGAGAACATGCCGTCCGGCGACGCCCAGCGCCCGGGCGACATCGTCACCTCGATGTCGGGCCAGACCATCGAGGTCTGGAACACCGACGCCGAGGGCCGGCTCGTGCTGGCCGATGCGCTCTGGTACACGCAGGATCGGTTCAAGCCGAAGGCGATGATCAACCTGGCCACCCTGACCGGGGCGATCATCATCGCGCTGGGCAGCGACCATGCCGGGCTGTTCTCCAACGACGATGCCCTGGCCGAGAAGCTGGCCGCCGCCGGCAAGGCGGTGGAGGAGAAGCTGTGGCGCCTGCCGCTGGCCGATTCCTATGACAAGCAGATCGACAGCGACATCGCCGACATGAAGAACATCACCGGCAGCCGCGACGCCGGGTCGATCGTCGCCGGCCAGTTCCTGCAGCGCTTCGTCAACAAGGTGCCCTGGGCCCATCTCGACATCGCCGGCACTACCTGGTCGGGCAAGGACACGCCGACGGTGCCGAAGGGCGCCACCGCCTTCGGCGTCCGCCTGCTGGACCGGCTCGTGGCCGACAACTACGAAGGCTGATGCGATCAGGGCTATGATCTTGTTTTACTTGTCATTGCCGGGCTTGGCCCGGCAATCCAGAGGATGTCGACAGTCTCTGGATGCCCGGGTCAAGCCCGGGCATGACAGGAAGATAGTGTCTTTGTTGTTCGCCGGAGACGTCAGCTTATGACTGAGATCCGGTTCTATCACCTGACCGCACGCACGCTCGAGCAGACCCTGCCGGTCCTGCTCGAGCGGACGCTGCAGCGCGGCTGGCGCGCCGTGGTCTGCGTCGGCTCGGAAGAGCGGGTTGAGACGCTGGCTGGCCATCTCTGGACCTGGTCCAAGGAAGGCTTCCTGCCGCACGGCACCAAGCGCGACGGCTTCGCCGGGGAACAGCCGGTCTGGATCAGCGACCAGGTCGAGAATCCGAACGGCGCCAAGGTGCTGTTCCTCGGCGACGGCGCCGATTCCGATGGCGACGGGGCGTTCGAGACGGTGTGCGACCTGTTCGACGGCAACGACCCGGACGCGGTGCAGGCCGCCCGCGGCCGCTGGAAGCGCCGGCGCGAGGCCGGCCATGCCCTGGTCTACTACCAGCAGGACGAGGCCGGGGCCTGGAGCGAGAAGCAGCGGGTGGCGGGGTGACACCCCGCCTGGCCCTGTACGGCCTGATCGCGATTGGTGCCGTCCTGGTCCTGCTGCCGGGCATCGACCTGGTCATCTCCGGCTGGTTCTACACGCCCGGCGACGGCTTCGCCTGGGACGGCGCGCCGCTGGCCGAGGCGATCCATGGGGCGCTGCAGTTCGTGGTCCGCGTGGCGGCCATCCTGCTGCTGCTGGCGGCCGGCTGGACGTGGCTGCGGCAGCGGCGGCTGCTCGGCCTCGATGCGCGGCGGTGGACCTTCCTGCTGCTGGCGCTGGCCATCGGGCCCGGTCTGGTCGCCAACACCCTGCTGAAGGACCATTGGGGCCGGGCGCGGCCGCGCCAGGTCGAGGCCTTCGGCGGCACCGCCGCCTTCTCGCCGCCGCTGATCCCGGCCGGCCAGTGCAGCCGCAATTGCTCCTTCGTCGCCGGCGATCCGACCGTGGGCTTCGTCGTCCACAGCGTCGCCTATCTCGCCCCGGCACGGCGCCGCCGCCGGATCTTCTGGGGTTCGATGGCGCTGGGCGGGCTGCTCGGGCTGCTGCGCATCGGCATGGGCGGGCATTTCTTCAGCGACGTGGTCTTCGCCGCCGCCGTGACCCTGCTGGTCAGCGCCGGGCTGTACACGCTGCTGTTCGACCGATGGAGCACGGCGGCGGCCTGGCGCGACTTCACCCGCGGTCTGCTGCGCTGGCCCGAACGCGCCTGACCCGCGTTACAGCAGTAGCCACGGGGCGATGGCCCGCCGGGCCGGGTGTCTTGTAGGATGAATCGAGCGACAGCGGGCGGAATGGTCTTCGGGCCCGCAAGCCAGGGAATATGGGATGACGGGCGAATCGACGGTCGGGCGCTTCGGCAGCGGGCGCGAAGTGCGGCGGATCGGGATGCGGGGCTGCTGGCCGGCGCCGGCCGGTTCAGCGATGACGTGTCGCTGCCGGGGCAAAGTTATCTCGGCTTCGTCCGCTCGCCGCACCCGCATGCGCGCATCGTCTCGATCGACGCCGCCGCGGCCCTGGCGATGCCGGGGGTGTTGGCGGCGATCACCGGCGCCGACCTGGTCGCGGCGGGTGTGAAGCCCTTGCCGCTGGCGCCGATCTTCAAGCGGCCGGACGGGTCGCCCGGCGCGACGCCGCTGCGGCCGGCGCTGGCGCATGAGGTCGTGCGCTTCGTCGGCGAAGCGGTGGTGGCGCTGGTCGCCGAGACCCGCGCCCAGCTGAAGGACGCGCTGGAAGCGGTCGAGGTCGACTACGACGATCTGCCTGCCGTGACCGGCCTGGCGCAGGCTGCCGCGGCGGATGCGCCGCAGGTCTGGCTGGCCGCGACCGGCAATGTCGCCGCCCAGATGTGCCATGGCGACGCCTCGGCGACGGAGACGGCCTTCGCCGGTGCCGCGCATGTCGTGGCGCTCGACATCGTCAACCAGCGGCTGGCGCCGACGCCGATGGAGCCGCGCAGCTCGCTCGGCAGCTACGATGCGGAGACCGACCGGCTGACGCTGCGGCTGTCCACCCAGATGCCGTCCGGCGCGCGCGACACGCTGTGCGACGCCGTGCTCGGCATCCCCAGGGAGAAGGTGCGCGTCATCGTCGACGATGTCGGCGGCGGCTTCGGCATGAAGACCGGCCTGTATCCCGAGGACATCATGGTCGCCTATGCCGCGCGCCAGCTGCAGCGGCCGGTGCGCTGGACGGCGGAGCGGATCGAGGAGTTCCTGGCCGCCAGCCATGGCCGCGACGTGGAAAGCCGGGCCGAGCTGGCGCTGGACGCGGATGGCAAGGTGCTGGGCTACCGGGTCCGGTCGCTGTGCAATGTCGGCGCCTATGCCGGCACCTCCGGCATCATCATCCAGCTGCTGATCGGGCCCTGGGTGTCGACCAGCATCTACGACATCCGCACCATCGACCTCGAATTCAACGCCATCCTGACCCACACCGCCCCGACCGCGGCCTATCGCGGTGCCGGGCGGCCGGAGGCGATCTTCCTGA
>NZ_JBYRFX010000315.1:0-7359 GCF_057815775.1 Inquilinus sp. | reverse complement strand
CGTGGCGGTGACCTTGTCGAAATACACGTCCTCCGGAAACACGTCGTAGCTGACGTCCAGCCCGGTCATGCTCTTGAAGTTGTCGAGATTGGCGATCATCGCATCCGTGTAGGGATGCTTGTTCAAGAGCAGGCTGATCTTCTTGCCGGAGAACTTCTTGAAGTCGGGACCGCCGGCGGCCAGCGCCCGGGTGCCGGCCTGGTTCAGCAGGAAGCCGGCCGTTGCGGCGCCGATGCCGAGCTTGGCCGCACCGGTCATCAGTTCTCGCCGCGACAGGCCGCCGGCGACATGGCGGTCAAAGAGATCGGTCGTGCGGTTCACCACTGTATCCTCCCTCGATGATTATGGTTGTCAGCTGGTCTCGCGTTGGCCCTGCCGTTGTGGTGGCGGCCGGGCTCCGCGGCGCGCGGCCATCGCCACCGCCGCGGATTCGTCGATGATCAGATCGGTCACCGCGCCGCTCATCAGCGCGGCGGTGATGGCGTCGGCCTTGATCGCGCCGCCGGCGATGGCGACGACCTTCCGCCCGCGCAGATCGTCCAGCCCGACGCTCAGCGCCCGGTCGTTGACCTCGGAGGCGACGCGGCGGCCGTTCACGTCCAGGAACTGGCCGGTCAGGTCGCCGACCGCGCCCGCGGCGCGCAGATCGTCATATTCGGACCGGGTCAGCACCCCTGTCTGCAGCATATGCGCCTGCGGCCCCAGTTCGCCGACGCCGACGACGCACAGCGTCGATTGATGGGCCAGCGCCAGCACCGCCTGGACGCTCTTCTGCGACAGCATCACCGCCTTGTCGCTCAGGCTGTCGGCGGCCATCGGCACCGGCATGAAATAGCCCTCGCCGCCGGTCTTGTCGGCCAGGCGCTGCACCACGTCGAACGGGTTGGCGGCGGATTTGCGGGTCAGGCTGCCCAGCAGCGAGACGAATTTGGCATCCGACGCCGCGATCCGCGGCAGCCGGTTGACCAGGGCGGCCAGGGTGCGGCCATGGCTGACGCCGATGATCTTGGCGCCCGGCGTCTCGAGATAGCGCGAGAGATAGGCGGCCCCTTCGGCGCCCAGCGCCTCGAAGGGCTGGTCGTCCTCGTCGATTGCCGGGACGACGCGGCAGAAGCCCAGGCCGAACCGGTCGATCAGCCCGTCCTCGAGCTTCAGGCATTCGGCCGGGCGGCCGGCGATGTGGACGCTGACCAGCCCCAGCTCCTCGGCCAGCGAAATCAAGCGGTGGACCTTGACGCGCGACACGCCCAGCCGGTCCGCGATCTCGCCCTGCGTCAGGCGGCGCACATAGGACAGCCACGCGGCGCGCGTGGCGAGGCTGACTTGGTCGTCCATCCCGTGTCGGCAGTCCTGTAATTTTTTTCAGTGACTGAACAGAATTTCAGGATGGCTCATGCGAGTGCAGCGGTCAAGGGCGTGCCGGTGGCCCCCGTCGTCGATCCGCCGGGCCCCGTTCCCGAGGCCCGGCGGATGCCGTCACTCCGCCGGCGACGGAACCGGTTGGAGCGTCATCGCCGGTACGGTGCCCGATCGGGGCAGCCGCCACCCTTTGACGATGGCGTAGATCGCCGGGATCACCAGCAGGGTGAGGACCGTGGAGGAGACCATGCCTCCCACCATCGGCACGGCGATGCGGCGCATCACCTCCGAGCCGGTCCCGGTGCTCCACAGGATCGGCACGAGCCCGGCCATGATCGCGACCACGGTCATCATCTTCGGCCGCACCCGCTCCACGGCGCCGGTCATGATCGCGCGACCCAGGTCGGCCCGGCTCACCGTCCTGCCCTCCCGAAGCCGCTGCTCGCGGATCTCGGTCAGGGCGTGGTCGAGATAGATCAGCATGACCACGCCGGTCTCGGCCGCCACGCCGGCCAGGGCGATGAAGCCGACGGCCACGGCGACGCTCATGTTGTAGCCCAGCCCCCACATCAGCCAGACGCCGCCGACCAGCGCGAAGGGCACCGAGGCCATGACGATCAGGGTCTCGGCCAGCCGCCCGAAATTGAGGAACAGCAGCACCAGGATCACGACCAGCGTGGCCGGCACCACGATCTTCAGCTTCGCCTCGGCCCGCTGTAGATACTCGAACTGGCCGCTCCATTCGATGTGATAGCCGGGCGGCAGCTTCACCTCCTCGGCCACCGTCCGGGCCGCCTCGGCGACATAGCCGCCGAGATCGCGGCCCTGGAGATCGACATAGATGTAGGACACCGGCTGGGCGTTCTCGGTGCGGATGCTGGGTGGGCCCATGGTGATTTTCACGCTGGCGATCTGGCCCAGGGGCACCATGGCGCCGCCGACGGTGGGCACCAGCACCTGGCTCGCGATCGACTCCGGGTCGTCGCGCAGGTCACGGGGATAGCGGAGATTGACGCCATAGCGTTCGCGGCCCTCGACCGTGGTCGTGACCGTCTCGCCGCCGAGGGCCGCCGCGACGACCTTCTGCACGTCGTCCACCGACAGCCCGTACCGCGCGGCGGCCTCGCGGTCGGGGACGATCTCGACATAGTGGCCGCCTTCCAGGCGCTCGGCGAAGGCGCTGGTGGTGCCTGGCACGTCGTGCACGACACGCTCGACCTCCGTCGCCAGGCGTTCCAGCTCGTGCAGGTCTGGGCCGAAGACCTTGATGCCGACGGGGGTGCGGATGCCGGTCGACAGCATGTCGATGCGGGCCTTGATCGGCATGGTCCAGGCATTGCTGACGCCGGGCAGCTGCAGGGCCCCGTTCATCTCGGCGATCAGCTGGTCGACCGTCTTGCCGGCGGGCCATTCGCTGGGCGGTTTCAGGTTGATCACCGTCTCGCTCATCTCCAGCGGTGCCGGGTCGGTCGCCGTCATCGCCCGGCCCGCCTTGCCGAAGACCGAGGCGACCTCGGGGAAGGACTTGATGATGCGGTCCTGCGTCTGCAGCAGCTCCGCCGCCTTGGTCACCGACAATCCCGGCAAGGTCACCGGCATGAACAACAGCGTGCCTTCGTTCAGGCTCGGCATGAATTCGCTGCCGAGCTGCGACATCGGCCAGGCGGTGACGCCGAGCACGATGACGGAGGCCAGCACGGTCAGGACCGGGATGCGCAGGACAACGCGGATGATCGGCCGGTAGAGCCAGATCAGCACCCGGTTGATCGGGTTCCGGCCTTCCGGGACGATGCGGCCGCGGACGAAGAACAGCATCAGCACCGGCACCAGCGTGATCGACAGGATGGCGCCGCCGGCCATGGCGAAGGTCTTGGTGAAGGCCAGCGGCTTGAACAGGCGGCCCTCCTGGTCCTCCAGCGCGAAGACCGGCAGGAACGAGGCGACGATCACCAGCAGGCTGAAGAACAGCTACGGGCCGACCTCCTTGGCGGCGGCGATCAGGGCAGGGCCCCGCGCCTCGCCGGGCTTGAGCCGTTCGACATGCTTGTGCGCGTTCTCGATCATCACGATCGCCGCATCGACCATGGCGCCGAGCGCGATCGCGATGCCGCCGAGGCTCATGATGTTCGAGCCGATGCCGAGGGCGTGCATGCCGGCGAAGGCCAGCAGCACGCCGATCGGCAGGGTCAGGATCGCCACCAGGGCGCTGCGGACATGCAGCAGGAAGATGAAGCAGACGGCGGCGACGATCAGGCTTTCTTCGACCAGGGTGTGGGTCAGCGTGTTGATGGCGCCGTCGATCAGCTGCGACCGGTCATAGACCGGTTCGATCGATACCCCCTCCGGCAATCCGGGCTTGAGCTCCTCGAGCTTGCTCTTGATGTTGCCGATCGTGGTCAGCGCATCCATGCCGTCGCGCTTCAGGGCGATGCCGCCGACGACTTCGCCGGTGCCGTTCATTTCGGCGATGCCGCGCCGCTCATCGGGCCCCAATTCGACACGCGCCACATCCCGCAGCAGCACCGGCGTGCCGGACCCGCCCGGATCGGCCATCAGCACGACATTGTCCAAGTCCTGCACATTGCGCAGGTAGCCGCGGCCGCGGACCATGTATTCGGTCTCGCTCATCTCGATGGTCCGGCCGCCGACGTCGAGGTTGCTGGCGCGGATCGCATCGGACACCCGGTCGAGCGGGATGCCGTAGGCCTGGAGCTTCCGCGGATCGACCACGACCTGGTACTGCCGTTCGAAGCCGCCGACGCTGGCGACCTCGGCGACGCCCTTCGCCGTGACCAGGTTGTAGCGGACGATCCAGTCCTGGATGCTGCGCAGTTCGGCCAGCGTCCGTTGCGCGCCGACCACGACATACTGGTAGACCCAGCCGACGCCGCTGGCATCCGGCCCCAAGGCGGGGGTCACGCCGGGCGGCAGGCGCTTGGCGGCGAAGTTCAGATACTCCAGCACCCGCGACCGCGCCCAATAAAGGTCGGTGCCGTCGTCGAACACGACATAGACGAAGGACAGGCCGAAATCCGAGAAGCCGCGCACGACCTTGGCATGCGGCACGGCCAGCAGTGCCGTGGTCAGGGGATAGGTGACCTGGTCCTCGACCACCTGGGGCGCCTGCCCGGGATATTCGGTGTAGACGATCACCTGCTTGTCCGAGAGATCCGGCAGGGCGTCGAGCGGCGTGTTGATCACCGACCACACCCCGACACCGGCCAGGATCAGGGTGGCCAGCAGCACCAGCATCCTGTTGCGGGCGCAAAGCTCGATGAGGCGTCCGATCATGGGGTGTCACCCGGTTCGGAGGGTTTCGAGGCGGCGCCGTCCGCGAAGCCCTGCAGGGCGGCGCGAAGATTGCTTTCGGCGTCGATGAGGAAATTGGCGCCGACCACGACCTGGTCGCCCGGCTTGAGCCCGTCGACGACCTGCACCCAGTCGTCGCCGCGGATGCCGAGGTGGACCGGCCGCTTCGAGCCGCGGCCGGCGTCCCGCGCCAGCAGCACGACCTGCCGGCTGCCGCTGTCCATCACCGCTGAGTCCGGCACCGACAGGATAGGCTCCGTCCCGGCCGATGTGCCGATCTGCACATTGGCGTACATGGCGGCGAGCAGCACCCCGTCCGGGTTGGGCATCACGATCCGGACCCGGGCGGTGCGCGTCTCCGGCGACAGGCTGGGGTAGATGAAGTCGACGATGCCCCGGAAGCTGCGGCCGGGAAAGGCGACGAAGCTGGCCGTGGCCCACGCCCCGGTCGCAATCGCGCCCAGGTCCCGTTCCTGGACCTGGGCGATCAGCCAGACGCGGGACAGATCCGCCGTCTTGTACAGCGCCTCGCCGGCTTCGACCCGCATGCCTTGCTGGATCGGCTTGTCGACGACCACGCCATCGGCCGGTGCCATGACGGCGATGCGGCGGGACGACCGGCCGGTGCGGCGCAGGCGTTCGATTTCGTCATCGGGGATGTCGAGCGCATGCAGGCGCTGCATTGCCGCGGCACTCATCGCGCCGCCCATCCGGACCGCCACCAGATACTCCTCCTCGGATGCCACCAGCTCCGGCGAGTAGATCTCGGCCAGAACCTGGCCCTGCCGCACCGGATCCCCGGTCGCGGCCACGGCCAGATACTCGATCCAGCCGGAGACCTTGATGGTGACGGTGGCCAGGTGCCGTTCGTCGAACTGCAGGGTGCCGGTGGCGCTGACGGTCCGGGCGGAGGCCGGCCGCATCACCGCAGCGGCGGTGCGCACTCCCAGGGTCTGCAGCCGGCCCGGACTGATCCGCACGGTTCCGGGCGGATCGTCCTGGCTGCCCTCATCGGCATAGACGGGCAGGTAATCCATGCCCATCGAATCCTGCTTGGGCTTGGGCGAGGTGTCCGCCAGCCCCATCGGGTTGCGGTAGTAGAGGATCCGGTGATCACTCTTCGCCGCCGGCGGGGGCGCCGGGCCGGCTGGCACATCAGGAGCGCGGTCGTCCCGGAACACGGGCCGGTAGTCGCGGCCGTCCCCAGTCTTCCGGGGAGCCGCCGCGTAGAACGGCTTGCCGTCCGGGTCCTGGTAGTAGAGCGGCGACCGGGCGGCATCGTCGGCCCAGGCGGCGCCAGCCGCGATGATCGCGGCGCAGCCGAGCAGGAGGCGCCGCATCACAGGTCACCCCCGACCAGGCGTTCGATCGCGGCCAGCTGGACCTGTTGGTCGAGCTGGACCTGCAGCAGCCGGATCTCAACGTCGTGGACCTGGTGCTGGGCGGCGATGGCCGTGGCCAGTTCGCCGCTGCCCTGGCGATAACTCGCCAGCACCGACTGGAAGCCGGCCCGGGCTTGCGGCATCGACTCCCGGCGCAGCAGCGCCTCGGTGGCGCGGGCGGCGTGGAGCCTGGCGAGGGCTTCGCCCAGCGCGCCCTCGATCTCCAGCTGCGATGCGGTGAAGCTCTGCTGCGTCGCCGCAAGCTCCGCCGCGGCCTCCTGCTGGCCGGAGGCCTCACGGCCCCAGGGAAGCGGGATGTTGATGCCGATGGTGGCCGCGAATCCGACCGGCTGGTCGTTGGTCTGGATGATCGGCCCGGCGCCGACCGTCAGGTCCGGGTACCAGGCCTTGTCGGCCAGGGTGCTCCGTGTCCTGGCCGCCGCGATGGCGGCGCTGCCGGCGGACAAGGTGGGATTGGCGGCGTGGGCGCGATCCAGAAGATCGGCCAGGGTTGGCTCCGCAGCCGGCAGCGGCCGCATGGCGACAGGGTCGGCCAGGACGGCATTGGCTGCACGGCCGACCAGGGCGTTCAGCCGTGCCCGGGCGGCGGCCCTCTCCCCGTCCAGCCGGATCGCCTCGACCTTGGCGTTCGTGTCCTCGCCCAGGGTCTGCAGCACGAAGGCCTGCTCGCCCGAGGCCTGGCCGTAGCGAGCCTCAGCCGCGTCCCGCATCCGCCGGGCCAGCCCGGCGACCTCCCGGTTCACCGCGATAGTCCGGGTGATCACATAGTATTCGGCGAAGGCGACCTTGATCTTCTCGTCGATCTCGTCCTGCGCCGCCTGCTCTCGCCCGCGGGCGGCATCGACATCGGCCAGCGCCGCCTCGCGGCGCAGGTCGCGCTTCCCCCACAAGGGAAAGGACTGGGACAAGGTCACCGTGTGGGCGCTGAACACCCCCGGGTCCCGGTAAGACTGATAGCTGTCGCTGATCGTCGGGTCGTCGAGAGCGTCCGCACCGTCGGCCTTTGCCGCCGCAGCGTCCGTCTGCAGCGCGGCGGCGCGCAGGGCGGGGCTGAGGTGCCGGCCGGCCGCGCGCAGGCCGTCGACGGCGGCGCCGAGCGTGTCGTCGGCCGGCTGGGCCAGGGACGGAAGACCCGCCACCAGGCCGGCTGCCAGCACTCCGCTGGCAGCCAACCGCATCCATGCGACGCGCACGTCACTTCACCAGGTCGGTGGTGATGGTGCCCCGGACGGTGTCCGGCTCGCCCTGCACTTTGGCCGCCAGATGCAGGGCATAGGTGCCGGACATC
>NZ_JBYRFX010000314.1:0-11268 GCF_057815775.1 Inquilinus sp. | reverse complement strand
ACCCACGAAGATGCGATCCCTGGCGGCCTCCAGCATGTCGAGCGCCTCCTCGTCTGCGGACTCGCAGTGATAGATCACATCGACCCCGCAACGAACGGCTCGCTTTACGGACTCTGCAGCGCGCGCATGACAGTTGACCTTCTTGCCAAAGTCACGCGCAACGTTGACGGCCATCTGTACTTCCTCCTCGTGCATCACGGTGAGACCGCCGTGAGCCGCTGGGCTAAGATCGTCACCGGAAATGTTCACCTTGATGTTGTCGACGCCTTCGCGGCAGCACAGGCGAACGGCGCGGGCGATCTCCTCCGGCCCGTCGGCGATCATGCCGAAGCTTTCGTAATACATGTGCTGCTTGCGCTCGTCGCCCAGGCCGCCGGTGACCGTGATCTCCGGGCTGCCGGCGCGGATGCGGGGGCCGGGCAGGCGGCCGGCCTCGATCTCATTGCGGATCACCACGTCCAGCCGCAGCTTCGAGGTGGCGGCGCTGTAGCAGCTGGTGAAGCCGTGATCGAGCAGCGTCTTGGCGTTGCGCATGGTCAGCAGGACATGCTCTTCCGGCGGGATGTTGCCGAGGTCGCTGTCGTTGACCGCGCCGCCGAAGGAGATGTGGGCGTGGCCTTCGACCAGCCCAGGCATCAGCGTGCGGCCGTGGCAGTCGATCACCTGGGCGCCGTCGGCCACCAGTTGGCCGGGCGTGCGGGCGACGGTGCGGATGCGCGTGCCTTCGACCAGGACATCGGCCGGATAGGCCTCGGCCCCGCTGCCGTCCCAGACCATGGCGTTCCGGAAAATGACCCTGTTCATCGCAGCTCCCCTGTTTCTCTGCCGTAGCGTTCTCTGGCGTTGCGGCCCGCCCGGCGGCCCGGCACCGGAGCGGCCAGGGCCGGCAACGGCGGGGTCGCCGATCTCGCTTGGCGGTCCGGCGTATCGTCAGACGATGTGCCATGATGATATATAGGTCAATCAATAATATATTTTATTGACCCTCGGCGATCAGGCTTCGATAATCCATCCTGACGGCGTCCAACCCGGCGTTCCGGGATTAGGGGGAACATGGCCCGCGACACCACGCTCAACCGGACCCAGGGCGCCTATGAGGCGCTGCGCGCGGACCTGTTGTCCTGCCGCATCCTTCCGGGCAGCCGGCTGAAGATCCAGGAGCTGTGCGTCCGGCTGACCGTCAGCCTGGGCGCGATCCGCGAGGCGCTGTCGCGGCTGACCTCGGAAGGGCTGGTGGTGGCCGAACCGCAGCGCGGCTTCCGCGCCGCCCCGATCTCCGCCGCCGATTTGCAAGATTTGACCACGGCGCGGATCGAGCTGGAGACGCTGTGCCTGCGCCGCGCCATCGCCTGCGGCGACGTCGATTGGGAGGCGCGGCTGGTGGCGGCGACGCATCGACTGTCGCGCACGCCAGAGCGGGACGCGGACGACCCGGCGCGGACCAATGACGACTGGGCGGAGGCGCATGCCGCCTTCCACCGTGCCCTGGTCGATGGCTGCGACAGCACCTGGTTGCTGCGCCTGCGCGGCCAACTCTACGACCAGAGCGAACGCTACCGCCGGATCTCGGTGCCGCTGACCAAGAGCACCCGCAACATCGAGCAGGAGCACCAGCAGATCGTCAAGGCGACGCTGGACCGTGACGCAGCGGCCGCGACCTCGCTGCTGGGGATTCACCTGCAGGCCACCGCAACCATCCTGCTCTCCGCCGCCTCGAGCGACGAGATGCGGGTGGTGGAAGAGGTCGAAGGGTAAGGGCCTGCTCCTGGGCGGAAGCCCTAAACCCCCATCCACTGCCGCGCGATCTCGGTGTACAGGCCGACCGAGGTCTCGATCTTCGAGGCCAGGCAATATTCGTCGGTCTTGTGCGCCATGGTCGGCTCGCCCGGCCCCAGGATCAGCACCGGGATGCCGCCCATGGCCGGGGCCAGCACCGAGGCGTCGGTGAAGAAGGCCGCACCCCTCGGGTCGATGCGCTGGCCGCTCGCCCGCTCGCACAGATCGAACACGCCGCTGATCCATTCATCCTGCGGGCTGGTGGCGATGGCGCCGACATCGACGATCCGCGACAGCTCGACCCCTTCGCCCAGCACGGTCTCGACCTCGCGGCAGATCGCATCGTTCGACTGGCCCGGGATGGTGCGGATATCGACCTGGATCTCGGCCCGGTCGGGCACGGAGTTGACGTTGATGCCGCCGGCGAAGGTGCCGACATTGATCGACGGGCCGCCGAGATGGCTGTGCCGCGGCACGTCGAAGGCATGGTCGGCTAGGCGCAGCACGCCGCGCGCCGCCTTGTACACGGCGTTGTCACCCTGTTCGGGCATCGAGCCATGGGCGGTGACGCCGCGGAAGGCGGCCTTGAGCCACAGCGCGCCGCGATGGCCGATCAGCGGCAGGTTGGACGTCGGCTCGCCCACGACAAGGGCGCCGGCCCGGGGCAGAGCGTCGGCCAGCCCAGCCAGGTGGCGGGCGCCGTCGCAGCCCGTTTCTTCCCCCGCGGTCAGCACCAGGGTCAGGCCGGCGCGGCGACCGGGCTGACGGGCCAGGCCGATCGCCGCCACCACCATCGCGGCGACGCCGGCCTTCATGTCGCTGGAGCCGCGGCCGTAGATGCGGTCGCCGTCGATCTCCGCGGCAAAGGGGTCCCGGGTCCAGGGTGCGGCGCCCAGCGGCACGGTGTCGAGATGGCCGGTGAAGCACAGCGGCGCGGCATCGGCCGGGCCGGGCAGGGTGGCGACCAGGTTGGTGCGGCCTTCGCCCATCGGATGCACCGCGACGTCGAAGCCGGCCTCCTCCAGCACCCGCCCCGCCAGCTCGGCGCAGGGCTGTTCGCCGCCCGGCGGGTTGATCGACCGCAGCCGGATCAGCGCCCGCGTCAGCTCGACGGCGGAGGGGGTGTTCGACATCGTCATCCAGCCTTTACCCTCCGCGACCAGCCGTGGGGCCGGCGCGGGGTCATTCATGCGTCCGACAATCCCCCTCTAAGCTGTCATGCCATGGCTTGACCGTGGCATCCAGGGGCGGCCGGAGCGGCTCTCCGTGGCCCCTGGATTGCCCGGTCAAGCCGGGCCATGACAGTCAGAGACAGTACGACGAGCCAGCCTACTGCCGCAGCTTGGTCCAGATCCGGTCATAGGCGCGCGTCGCCTTTTCCGGGCAGGCCGGCGCGAAGGTGATCTTCAAATCCTTCGGCGGGTTGAACTCCGGCGACGATCCCAGCTCGGCCGACAGCAGCTTGTTGGCGCCGGTGACCGCGTTCTGGTAGCCGGAGAAGGCGGATTGCAGGGCGATGTTCTCCGGCGCCATCAGGAAGTTCAGGAACGCCTTGGCGTTCTCGACATCCGGCGCGCCCTTCGGCACGGCGACATTGTCCATCCAGCCGACCACGCCTTCCTTCGGATAGACGTAGGTCACGGTCGATTTCTGCTGGCGGGTGGCCTCGGCCTTACCAGACCATTGCTGGTGCATCGCGGTCTCGCCCGAGACCTGGCGCTCTACCGTGCCGTCGGAGTTGTAGACCTTGACGAAGGGCTTCTGCGCCTCCAGCAGCGCGTCCAGCGCCTTCAGGTCGGCCGGGTCGGTGTTGCATTGCGATTTGCCGAGATAGACCAGCGCCAGCGACATCACCTCGCTGGGCGACCCGAACATGCCGATCTTGCCCTTCAGCTCGGCCGGCGGGTCGAACAGCGTCTTCAGGCTGTTGAGCGGGCCCTTGTACACGGCGGTGTCGACGGAATAGGAGGTGGTGCCCCAGACCCAGGGCACGCTGTATTTCGCGTCCGGGTCCCAGGACCGCTTCTGCCAGGCCGGGTCCAAATTCTTGAAGTTCGGCATCGACGCGACGTCGACCTGCTCGAACAGCCCCTGGTTCACGAAGATCGGGATGAAGTCGTTGCTGACCACGATCAGGTCGTAGCCCGAGGCGCCGGAGGTCAGCTTGGCCAGGGCGGTCTCGTTGGAATCGTAGGTGTCGATCGAGACCTTGATGCCGGTCTCTTTCTCGAACTTGGTGATCAGCTCGGGCGCGGTGTAGTCGGTCCAGTTGTACAGGTGCAGCTCGCCCGCCGCCTGCGCCGCGGCCGGTGCCACGAGGGCCAGCGCCGTGCCGGCCATGATCGATGCCCAGAATTTCATTTTTGGTCTCCCTGTTTTTAACGGTTAGCCCCTTCGTCAGCCCGCCCGCCGGTTGCGGCGGCCGAGCAGCAGCGCCCCGCCGACGAAGACCAGCGAGACCCCGAGCAGAATGGTGGAGATGGCATTGACCTCTGGCGTCACGCCGAGGCGCATCATGCCGTAGACATAGACCGGCAGCGTGGTCGACCCGGCGCTGGACACCATCATGCTGATCAGGAAATCGTCGAGCGAGACGACGAAGGCCATGATCGCGCCGGAGCCGATGGCCGGGGCCAGCAGCGGCAGGGTGATGCGCCGGAACAGCTGCCATTCGCTGGCGTAAAGGTCGCGCGCCGCCTCCTCCAGCGCATGCCCCATCTCGCGCAGCCGGGCCTGCACCGGCAGCAGCGCGAAGGGGATGCAGAACACGGTGTGCGCGATCATCAGGTTGACCAGGCCGTTGTGCATGCCCAGCGACGAGAAGAACACCAGCGTGGCGATGGCGACGATGATCTCCGGCACCACCAGCGGCATGGCGATCAGCATGGTGATGAAGCCGCGGCCGACGAAGCGCTTGCCCCGCTCCAGCGCCAGGGCGCCGGTGACGGCGATGACGGTCGAGGCGATGGTGGCGACGACGGCGATGACCAGGCTGTTCAGCGCCGCGTTCCGGATGTCGTCGTTCTGGGCGACCTTCACGAACCAGCGCAGGCTGAAGCCCTGCCAGATCGTGACCAGGTTGTTGCTGTTGAAGGCGTAGACCACCAGGATCAGCAGCGGCGCGTACAGGAAGGCGACGATGAAAATGGTGTACTGCGCCAGGCCCGGCGTGCGGCGCCAGTCGAACGGCTTCGCCGTGGATCGCCTGGTACCGGCCGGGGCGGCGGCGCGGCGGGCGGACAAGTCGGGCGCGCTCATGGCCGCAGCTCCCGCCCCCGCGGTTTGCGCGCCTGCACCATCAGCACCAGCAGGATGACCACGGTGATCGCGGTGGCCAGCGCCGCGCCGAACGGCCAGTTGCGCGACGAGGTGAACTGCATCTGGATCAGGCTGCCGATCAGCAGCGTCTTGCCGCCGCCGAGCAGGTCGGGGGCGAGGAAGGAGCCGAGCGCCGGGGCGAAGACCAGCGTCGCCCCGACCACGGCGCCCGGCCGGGCCAGCGGCCAGACGATGCGGCGGAACACGGCGCGGCGGTTGGCGTACAGGTCGTAGGCGGCCTCGACCAGCCGCGGGTCCAGCCGCTCCAGCGTCGAATAGATCGGCAGCACCATGAAGGGCAGGAAGGTGTAGACGAGGCCCAGCAGGATGGCGCCGTCATTGTACAACAGCGGCAGCGGGCTGCTGGTGATGCCCAGGCCGCGCAGCAGCTGGTTGGCCACGCCCTCGTCGCGCAGGATCAGGATCCAGCAATAGGTGCGGATCAGCGTGTTGATCCAGAACGGCAGGGTGACGACGAACAGCAGGATCCGCCGCCGCTCCTCGCTCTGGCACACCACGTACCAGGCGATCGGCAGGGCCAGCGCCAGGCAGATCACGGTGGTGGCGATGGCCAGGTACAGCGACCGCAGGATGATGACGATGTAGTCGGTCGAGAACACCAGCGTGTCGTCGAAATCGCGCTGGTACAGGAACTGGATATAGGCGTCGAAGGTGGCCGGGCCGGTCACGCCGCCATAGGCGCCGGCGGTCATGAAGGAATAGGCCACGGCGATGCCCATCGGGATCAGCATGAAGATGCCGATGACCAGGGCGGACGGGGCGATCAGCAGCAGGGTGCGTCTCATGACCCGCGCCCCTCAGTGCCGCAATTCGCGTTCGGCCTCGGGCGCCCAGTCGATGTCGACCGCGTCGCCCGGGGTGAAGTCGCCCGCCACGTCCCGCAGCCGCGCCCGGATGCCGATCTCGCCCGGCAGATCGACCTCGACCAGCGTGTCGAGGCCCAGGAAGGTGACCGCAGCGACGCTGCCGCGGGCCTTCCCGGTACGATGGCCGCGGCTGAGGTCCAGCGTCACCCGCTCCGGCCGGATGGCGATGGTCAGGCCGGGATCGCGGCCCAGCGCCGAACCGGGGATCAGGTTGGCCTCGCCGATGAAGTCGGCGACGAAGCGGCAATTCGGCTCGTGATAGATCTCTTCGGGACGGCCGACCTGCAGCAGGTTGCCGTCATGCATCACCGCGATGCGGTCGGACATCGCCAGCGCCTCCTCCTGGTCATGGGTGACCAGGACGAAGGTGATGCCGGTCTCGCGCTGCAGCCGCTTCAGCTCGCCCTGCATCTCCTTGCGCAGCTTGAGGTCCAGCGCCGACAGCGGCTCGTCCAGCAGCAGGACGCTGGGCTTGGGCGCCAGGGCCCGGGCCAGCGCCACGCGCTGCTGCTGGCCGCCGGACAGCTGGGTCGGCCGGCGGTTGGCGAAGCCGCCCAGCCGCACCATCTCCAGCGCCTGTGTCACCTGGGTGGCGATCTGGGCTTCGCCGCGGCCCAGCATGCGCAGGCCGAAGGCGACGTTCTCGCCGACCGTCATGTGCGGGAACAGGGCGTAGCTCTGGAACACCGTGTTCACCGGCCGCTTCTGCGGCGGCAGGGCGGCGACGTCGACGCCGTCGATCCGGATCATTCCGGTGGTCGGCATCTCGAAGCCGCCGATCAGCCGCAGCAGGGTGGTCTTGCCGCAGCCGGACGGGCCCAGCAGGGTGAAGAACTCATTGTCGTCGATCGTCAGGTCGACCGTCTTCAGCGCCTGGACGGTGCCGACATCCTTGCTGACGAAGCTCTTGGAGACATTCTGCACATCGATCATGACGCGGTGCCGCTCCCTGGTGCCTGTCAGGCGGCCTGTCTGCCAGCCAAGGGCGCTTCCGCCTGGATCGGGTTGCGCAGCAGGCCGACGCGCTCGAGCTCGACCTCGCAGACATCGCCCGGCTTCATGAACAGCTGCGGCTTGCGCGCCATGCCGACGCCGGCCGGCGTGCCGGTGATGATGATGTCGCCGGGCGCCAGGGTGATCGCCTCGGTGATGAAGGCGATGATGGTGGCGACGTCGAAGATCATGTCGTCGGTGCTGGCGGTCTGCACCACCTGGCCGTTCAGCCGGGTCTGCAGCCGCAGGCCCTTGCCGCCCAGCGGCAGCTCGTCGGCGGTGACGAAGACCGGGCCGAAGCCGCCGGTGTTGTCGAAATTCTTGCCCAGGGTCCATTGCGGCCCCTTGGTCTGGTAGTCGCGGACCGAGGCCTCGTTGAACACGGAATAGCCGATGACGTGGTCCAGCGCCGCGTCCTTGGCGATGTGGCGGCCGCCGCGGCCGATCACCGCCACCATCTCGCCCTCGTAATCCAGCTGGTCCGACAGCGCCGGCCGCAGGATCGGCGCGCCATGGCCGACCAGGGTGGAGGCGAAGCGGGTGAAGATGGTCGGGAAGGCCGGCGGCACGAAGCCGCTCTCGATCGAATGGTCGACATAGTTCAGGCCGACGCAGACGATCTTGCCGGGCGCGGGCAGGGGTGGCAGCACCGTCACCGCCTCCGGGTCCACCACGGCGCCCTGCAGCAGCCGGCGGCTGGCCGCCTGCAGCGCGTCCGCGCCTTCGGCGACCAGCCGGGACAGCGGGCCGGGAAAGGCCGGGTCGGTCGAGAGAAGACCGTGGAACCGGCCGTCCGGCGCCGCCGCCGCCAAGCCTTCGGTGCCCTGGTCGCTATAGGCCAAAAACCGCATCTGCGTCCCCGTTCGTGCCGTGTTCTTGTCTGTCCGTCCCCACGGATGACCGAAGCGTAGGAGCAGAAAGTATACTTGTCAAAATAATATATTTTTCTGGAGCCAGAGCCGTGCAGCCAAAAATATATACCGGCCAGGGCCATGCGGTCGCACGCCGTTCCGGTTTCCGGGGGACCGGTCTATAGTGCCCGCCGGCCAAGGCCAGGATCGGAGCAGGCGGTGCAGGGGTTCGGCGTCGAGGAGACGCACGGCATTCTGATGCGCGAGGAGAACGACTACCTCTCCTCCAGCGGGCCGCTGGGCTGGCAATCGGTGTTCACCTCGATCCAGCGTGAGCAGCCATTCGAGGATTCCTACCGGGCCCTGCCGGACCATCTGATCATCCTGCATCTCGACGGCTATGTCCGGGTCGAACGCTGGCTCGGCGCCCGGCGGGAAAGCCGGATGATCGCGCCGGGCGGCATCGTCATGATGCCGGGCGGCGCCGATTTCCGGGTGCGGCTGAACGATCCGCTGTCGACCGCGCATTTCTACATCCGCCGCTCGGTGCTGGCCGAGGTGGCGCAGGACCTGACCACGGGCGACCCGGAGCGGCTGGAATTCCTGCCGCGGATCGGCGAGGCCGACCCGCTGATCGAACGGCTGATCCTGTCGCTGCGCGACGAGATCCTGGCGCCGAGCGGCTTCGGCGAGACCATCGTCGACTACACGGCCCGGCTGATCGGGGCGCGGCTGATCCGCAGCCACTCGACCCACGAGGCCCGGGTGATGCCCGAGATGGCGGGCCCCTCCGACCTGCAGCGCAAGATCGCGCGGGTCACCGAATTCGTGCGCTCGAACCTGCACCGCACCATCCGGCTGGAGGAGATGGCGGCGGTGCTGGACCTCAGCGTCTCCCAGCTCTCCGTCCTGTTCCGCAAGGGGCTGGGCCAGCCGCCGCACCGCTTCCTGCTGAATTTGCGCGTCGCCCGCGCCCGCGAGCTGCTGGCGACATCGGATTTGCCGATCGTCGAGATCGCCCTGGCCTGCGGCTTCTCGCACCAGGAGCACATGACCCGGATGTTCCGGCGCGAGATCGGCCTGACCCCGGGCGCCTACCGCCGCACCATCTCCTAATCCGCGTTTCGTGCAGGCGGATAAGCGATCCGTGCAGGAATCGCGTGCCGGATCGGCGCAGCCTCGCTGCCATGGACAGTGCGTTCCACGGGAGAGCGGCCGCGATGCAGGGATTTGTCTACGAGGCGCTGCCGGCGCGGGTGGTGTTCGGCCACGGCACCTTCCGCCAGCTGCCCGACGAGGTGGCGCGGCTGGGCCTGCAGCGCGCTTTGGTGCTGGCCACGCCGCAGCAGGCGCAGGAGGCGGAGCGGATCGCCGCCACGCTCGGCGGCCGCACCGTCGGCACCTTCGCCGAGGCCACCATGCACACGCCGGTCGAGGTGACGGAGCGGGCGATGCAGGTGGTCGCGTCCCGCGGGGCGGACGGGGTGATCGCGGTCGGCGGCGGTTCCACCACCGGCCTGGGCAAGGCCATCGCCCTGCGCACCGACCTGCCGCAGATCGTGGTGCCCACCACCTATGCCGGGTCGGAGATGACGCCGATCCTGGGCGAGACGGTGGCCGGGCGGAAGACCACCCAGCGGTCGCCGAAGATCCTGCCCGAGGTGGTGATCTACGATGTCGACCTGACCCTGACCCTGCCCGTCGGCCTGTCCGGCACGTCCGGCATCAACGCCATCGCCCATGCGGTCGAGGGCCTCTATGCCAAGGACGCCAACCCGATCATGTCGCTGATGGCGGAGGAGGGGATCCGCGCCCTGGCCGGCGCCCTGCCGAAGATCGCGCGGGATCCGCTGGATCGGGCAGCCCGCAGCGACGCGCTGTACGGCGCCTTCCTGTGCGGCGCCGTGCTGGGGTCGGTCGGCATGGCCCTGCACCACAAGCTGTGCCACACGCTGGGCGGCAGCTTCGACCTGCCGCATGCCGAGACCCACACCATCGTCCTGCCGCACGCCCTGGCCTACAACGCCGCGGCGGCGCCGCAGGCGGCGTCCCGCATCGCCCGGGCGCTGGGGGCCGAAGACGCCCCCCGCGCGCTCTACGACCTCGCCGGCGCGGTCGGCGCCCCGCGCGCCCTGCGTGATCTCGGCATGCCCGAATCCGGCATCGCCGAGGCGACGGCGATCGCCCTGGCCAACCCGTACTGGAACCCGGCGCCGCTCGACCGCGGCCGGATCGAAGCGCTGATCCGCCGCGCCTGGGACGGCGCGCCGCCGAGGGGATGACTTTCGTCACCCCTGGGGTGACGCAGGTCACCCCCGGCGCCCCCGGTCCCGTGCGATGACACCCCATCGAGATTTGAGGAGACGGCTGCGATGACGGCCAACACCCACGCCCCCGACCTGTCCGACACCGACACCGGATATTTCACCGAGGAGAATTCGGCCGATGTCGTGATCGGCCGGATGAAGGCGGCGAAGGATGCCCGCTTCCACCAGGTGATGTCGGCGGTGATCCGCCACCTGCACGCGGTGGTGAAGGAGGTGGAGCCGACCAATGACGAATGGATGGCGGCGATCCAGTTCCTGACCACGACCGGCCAGATCAGCACCGACTGGCGCCAGGAATACATCCTGCTGTCGGACACGCTGGGCGTCTCGATGCTGGTCGACGCGATCAACAACCGCAAGCCGTCCGGCGCCACCGAGACCACGGTGCTGGGGCCGTTCCACGTCTCCGACGCGCCGCGCTACGACAACGGCGCCGACATCTGCCTCGACGGCAAGGGCGCGCCGCTGCTGGTGCAGGGCCGCGTGCTGGACACCGAGGGCCGGCCGGTGGCCAACGCCCTGCTGGATGTGTGGCAGACCAATGAGGACGGCTTCTACGACGTGCAGCAGAAGGGCGTGCAGCCGGAGATGAACCTGCGCGGCATCTTCCGGACGGATGAGGCAGGCCGCTACTGGTTCCGTTCGGTCAAGCCGCGCTTCTACCCGATCCCCAGCGACGGCCCGGTCGGCCAGCTGCTGGAGCGGATGGGCCGCCACCCCTACCGCCCGGCCCATATCCACTTCATCGTCGGGGCCGAGGGGTTCGAGCCGATCACCACCCACATCTTCAGCCCGGACTGCCCGTACCTGCACAGCGACACGGTGTTCGGGGTGAAGGAAAGCCTGATAGCCGATTACCGCCAGCTGGACGATGCGCCCCGGGCGACGGCGCTCGGCCTGCCCAACCCGTTCTGGTCGGTCACCTGCGACTTCGTGCTGGCCCGGCCGCGCCAGGGCTAGCGCGGGGCTACGGGATTAACACCTGCCAAGTCGGATCTTCTTGAGTCCCCCCACCCCTTGCGGGGAGGGGGGCAGGGGGAGGGGTCTGCGCGCGTCCGCGCGCGAATAGGCAGAGGACCAAACACGCATCTGCGCGGGCTTAAGACAATTCGGGCC
>NZ_JBYRFX010000313.1:0-1867 GCF_057815775.1 Inquilinus sp. | reverse complement strand
CAGATGCAGGAAGCGGTCATCGACCGTCCGCGGCGCCTCGCCATAGAGGAAAAAGCTTGGAATCATAGTTTTCTGCATGGTGCTTCCGCCCCTCTCCGCCGGCATCCGGATGCGGCGGCAGGGAAGAAATGTCCAATTTATCCGATGCCGCGTCCATTGCTTTCGCGGGGGCCGGGCGCGAGTCTTGCCGTCGAACCATGGCCTGAGGGCCACGACGGCACAGGCTCCGGGAGGGCCTTGGAATGCGCACCCAGGTCGCCATCATCGGCGCCGGGCCGGCCGGCATGGCCCTGGCCCATCTGCTGCACCGCGCCGGCATCGACGCCGTGGTGATCGAGCGCCGCGGCCGCGACTATGTCGAAGGCCGGGTCCGCGCCGGGGTGCTGGAGCAGGGCACGGTCGCGCTGCTGGACCGGCTGGGCCTGGGCGCCCGCATGCGGCGCGACGGGTTGCCCCATGCCGGCACCAACCTGGCGGTCGACGGCGAATTGTTCCGCATCGACATGCGGGCCCTGACCGGATCCGGCATCATGGTCTATGGCCAGCAGGAGGTGATGCGCGACCTGTTCGACGGCGCCGCCGAACACGGCCTGCCCGTCGTGTTCGAGGCCGGGGACGTGCAGTTGCACGACATCGGCACGGAAAAGCCGCATGTCACCTGGCGGCGGGACGGCACGACGCAGCGGCTGGATTGCGATTTCATCGCCGGCTGCGACGGCTTCCACGGCGTCAGCCGCGGCAGCATCCCGGACGGCGTGCGGCGGGAGTTCGAGCGGGTGTATCCGTTCGGCTGGCTCGGCATCCTGGCCGATGTGCCGCCGGCGGATCATGAGCTGATCTACGCCAATCACGAGCGCGGCTTTGCACTGGCCAGCATGCGGTCGGCCCAGCGCAGCCGCTACTACGTGCAATGCCCGCTGGACGACCGGATCGAGGACTGGCCGGACGACAGGGTGTGGGACGAGATCTGCCTGCGCCTGGGGCCGCAGGCGGCGGCCGGGGTGACCCGGGCGCCATCCTTCGAGAAGAGCATCGCGCCGCTGCGCAGCTTCGTCGCCGAGCCGATGCGCCATGGCCGCCTGTTCCTGGCCGGCGACGCCGCCCATATCGTGCCACCGACCGGGGCCAAGGGGCTGAACCTGGCGGTGTCGGACGCGGTGATGCTGGCCGAGGCCCTGGGCGAATACTACGGCGAGCGCTCCGCCGCCGGCATCGACTTCTATTCCGCCCGTGCCCTGGCCCGGGTGTGGAAGGCTGAGCGCTTCTCCTGGTGGTTCACCGGCCTGACCCACCGCTTTCCCGACACCGGTCCGCTGGAACGCCGGCTGCAACGGGCGGAGCTGGACTATATCAGGGGCTCCTGCGCCGCCCAGACGGTGCTGGCCGAGAACTATGTCGGGCTGCCGCTGGTCTAGGCGGACAATCCCGCAGCGGATGTCTCCGCCTCTGCCTGGATCGCGGCCCAGGCCGTCTCGATGTCCGCCAGCTCCGTGTCCGGGGCGCCGATCGAAACCCGGACCATCCAGCGGCCATCCACCGTGGCCGGGGTGAGATAGGCGGCGCCGCCGGCATTGACCGCGTCCGCCCAGCGGCGCGTGTGGTCGTCCAGCGCCTCGCCCGACAGGCCGTCCGGCTCATGCCGGATGCAGACCGTCTGCAGCGGCACCGGCGCCAGCACGCGCCATTCAGGCGTCGCGGCGATCTGTTCTTCGAGCCATTTCGCATTGCTGATGTCACGACGCAGCCGCGCCTGCAGTCCTTCGACACCCTGCTCGCGAATCAGGAACCACAACTTCAGGGCGCGGAAGCGGCGGCCAAGCGGCAGACCCCAGTCGCGATAATTCCTGACGCGGCCATCAGCGGCGGT
>NZ_JBYRFX010000312.1:0-8829 GCF_057815775.1 Inquilinus sp. | reverse complement strand
TCGCATTCGGTCAGCGCGATGTCGACCAGATCCTCCAGCTGCTCGACGCTCGCCGCCTGGGCGCCGCGCAGCAGCGTGGTGTGCCGGAACATCGGCGTCAGCTCCTCGGAGTCGACATCGAAATGGCCGAGCCACATCCGCTCATTGATGATGCCGAGCAGTTCCGCCACGTCGCGGCGCTTCTTCTCCGGCACCTTCAAATCGAACTGGCAGGAGAACTGCATCGCGCTGATTTCTTCCTGCCAGAAGAAGAACAGGCGGTAGCTGCACCAGCGGCCGGCGACCTCGGCCAGCATCTCGTCATTGCTCGCCCGCTCGAAGCTCCAATCATTGGCGCTGACGATTTCCTCGAGCGTGTCGAGCGGGTTCTGGGTGAAGGCAGATTCTTCGAAGATCTCGGACGCTGTGGTCATGATCCTCTGCTCCCGTGACGCCGCGAAGCGCAGCTATAGACGTCGCTGTCGGTCAATACCCAAGGTCTAGTGGTGTCGTCCATTACAGCCTTCCCAAGAGAACGGTCGCACAAGGGCTTGTTGGGCGCAACCCATATGCACCGCGGCCAGGATAAAAGTTGTGGATGATTTGTGACGAAATTCAGTTCGTTGCTTTCGCCCGCGGCGTGCGGCGCTTCGGCGCTGGGGCCGGTTCCGGGGCGGCCGGCTTGGCCGGTTTCGCGGCAGCAGCACGGGCTGGCTTTGCGGCGGCGGGCTTGGCCGCAGCCTCCAGCGCCGCCACGCGGACGGCAAGCAGTTCCTGTTCCTCCCGCGCCCGCTGGGCGAGGGCGCGAACGATCTCGAACTCCTCGCGGGTCACGACATCAAGGCGCGACAGCACATGCTCGAACTGCTCGCGCAGACGGGTGCGGGCTTCCTCGCGTACGCCCGCGACAGCACCGAAGGCGCCGGTCGCAACGCGGACCAGATCGTCGATCAGCTTGGTGTCGAAGGGCATCGCAAATGGTATCCATAAACAGCAATCATCATTGTGAATATGGCGGCCAGTGGCTTGCGTTGCAACGTCCGGGATGCCGCGCCTATAACGGCACCGCCTTTGCCACCCGCGAATGGGAACAGATATGGGTTGGTTCGATCCGGTCGCCTTGCAGATCGGCCCCATCGCGATCCGCTGGTATGCGCTCGCCTACATTGCCGGCTTCATCCTGGGCTGGCGCTATGCCCTGTGGCTGACCCGCCGCACGCCGCTGCCGCCGGACCGGCTGGCGCTGGACGACTTCCTGACCTGGGCCGTGGTCGGCACCATCCTGGGCGGCCGGCTGGGCTATGTCCTGTTCTACAATTTCGACGAATATCTGCAGACCCCGGGCACGATCCTGGAGATCTGGAAAGGCGGCATGTCCTTCCATGGCGGCATGCTGGGCGTCACCGCGGCGATCATCCTGTTCGCCTGGCGCCGCGGCTTCTCGCCCCTGCTGCTGGGCGACGTGGTGGCGGCGGCGGCGCCGATCGGCCTGGTCTTCGGCCGCATCGCCAATTTCATAAATGGCGAGCTGTGGGGCCGACCGACCGACCTGCCCTGGGGCTTCGTGTTCCCCACCGGCGGGCCGGTGGCGCGGCACCCCAGCCAGTTGTACGAGGCCGGGCTGGAAGGCCTGCTGCTGTTCCTGGTGCTGCTGCCGCTGGCCGCCAGCCCGCGCATCCGGGCCAAGGCGGGCATCGTCCTGGGCATCTTCATCACCTGGTACGGCATCTCGCGCTTCCTGGTCGAGTTCGTCCGCGAACCCGACGCCCAGCTGGGCTACCTCATGGGCACCGACTGGTTCACCCGCGGCCAGGAGCTGTCGCTGCCGATGATCCTGAACGGCATCGTGGTCGTGCTGTGGGCCGCCCGCCGGCCGGCGATGACGGCGCCGGTCGCGCCCCCTGCCCCGGCGGCGTGACCCCGCTGCTCGACCTGCTGCGCCGCCGCATCGCCGTCGACGGCCCGCTGACGGTGGCGCAGTACATGGCCGAGGCGCTGGGTCATCCCCGCCACGGCTATTACATCAAGCGCGACCCGCTGGGCGCGGCCGGCGACTTCACCACGGCGCCGGAGATCAGCCAGGTCTTCGGCGAGCTGATCGGGCTGTGGTGCGCCGATCTGTGGCAGCGCCTGGGCGCGCCCGACCCGGTGCTGCTGGTCGAGCTCGGCCCCGGCCGTGGCACGCTGATGCAGGATGCGCTGCGCGCCATCGGCCGCGCCGCACCCGGCTTCCGCGCCGCGCTGCGGCTGCATCTGGTCGAGACCAGCCCCGTCCTGCGCGCTGCCCAGGCAACCCGGCTGGCGGCGGCCGACCCGACCTGGCATGACCGGCTGGCCGACCTGCCGGACAGGCCGGCACTGGTGATCGCCAACGAATTCTTCGACGCCCTGCCGATCCGGCAATGGCAGCGCGGCAGCAGTGGCTGGCATGAAAGACTGATCGGCTGGGACGATGAAGCCGGCCGGCTGCGCTGGGAGCTGTCGGCGCGGTCCGATCCCGGTCTGGCGCTGATCCCGCCCGCGGTGCGCGACGCGGCCGCGGGGTCGATCGCCGAGGCCTGCCCAGCCGGGCTGTCGCATGCGGCGATGCTGGGCCAGCACCTGGCGCAGCAGGGCGGCGCCGCGCTGATCGTCGATTACGGCCCGGCGCGCAGCGGGCCCGGCGAAAGCTTCCAGGCGATGCGCCGGCATGCCTTCGTCGATGTGCTGGAAACGCCCGGGGAGGCCGACCTGACCGCCCATGTCGACTTCGAGGCGCTGGCGATTGCCGCCACCCAGGCCGGTGCCGCCGCCCATGGGCCGGTGCCGCAGGGCGCCTTCCTCGAAGCCCTCGGCCTGCATCCCCGCGCGGCGCAGTTGAAGGCGGCCGCGCCGGCCCGGGCCGGCGAGATCGACACCGCGATCGACCGGCTGGCCGGCCCGGCGCAGATGGGCACGCTGTTCAAGGCGCTAGCCCTCACCACCCCCGACCTCGGCGCCCCGGCCGGATTTGCCTGACCTGAAGGCCCCTCGGGGCTCGACGCCGCCCGCTTCGGATTCCATAGTCACCGGCATGGACCTCATCACCCCACGCCTGCGCCTGCGACCCTGGCGGCCGGAAGACCGCGGGCCCTTCGCCGCGATCAACGCCGAACCGGCGGTGCAGCGCCATCTGATGCCCCTGACGCGCGAAGGGTCGGATGCAATGCTCGACCGGATCGATGCGCATTTCGCCCAGCACGGCTGGGGCTTCTGGGCGGTGGAAGAACGGGCCGGCGGCACCCTGATCGGCCTGTGCGGCCTGGCGCAGATCCCCTGGGAATCGTTCTTCACCCCGGCGGTCGAGATCGGCTGGCGGCTGTCGACGCCCTGGCAGGGCAAGGGGCTGGCGCGCGAGGCAGCCGAGGCGTCACTGGCCCATGCCTTCGGGCCGCTCGGCCTGGACAGGGTGGTCAGCTTCACGGTGCCGGCGAACACCGCGTCCTGGGGGCTGATGGAGCGGCTGGGCATGCGCCGGATCGGCGAGTTCGACCACCCGAGGGTGCCCGACGGCCACGCACTGCGCCGCCACCTCGCCTACGAGATCGCGGCGCCGGCCTGACCTGCCTCCCACGCCCGCACAGTTTCCCCGCATCATCGAGAAAGAGCCACCCGCCATGGGGCCAGCGATCGAACCGATCCCGTCGGACCCCGCTTTGCCCGCCCGGGCCGATGTCGTCATCATCGGCGGCGGCATCATCGGCACCAGCGCCGCCCTGACCCTGGCCCAGCGCGGCATCTCGGTGCTGCTGTGCGAGAAGGGCGAGATCGCGGCCGAACAGTCCAGCCGCAACTGGGGCTGGTGCCGGGTGATGGGCCGCGATTCGCGCGAGATCCCGCTGGTGGTCGAAAGCCTCAAGCTGTGGCGCGAGATGAACGCGACGGTCGGCGAAGAGACCGGCTACCGCCAGGCCGGCATCCTGTATGTCGGTTCGACCGAGGCGGAGATGGCGCAGCATGAAAAGTGGATGGCGCATGCCCGGACGCATGAGCTGAGCACCCGACTGGTCGGGTCCGACGAGGTGGCGCGCCTGATGCCCGGCGCGGCGACACGCTTCCAGGGCGCGATGTACACCGAGACCGACGGCCGGGCCGAGCCCCAGCTGGCGGCGCCTGCGATCGCCCGCGCCGCCCGCCGGCTGGGCGCCGGCATCATGACAAACTGCGCGGTGCGCATGGTCGAGACCACCGCCGGCCGCGTCTCCGGCGTGGTCACCGAGAAGGGCCGCGTCGCCTGTGACGCTGTGGTGCTGGCCGGTGGCGCCTGGTCCGGCCTGTTCTGCCGGGGCATGGATCTGCGCCTGCCGCAGTTGAAGGTGCTGGGCTCGGTGCTGCGCACCGCCCCGGTCGAAGGCGGGCCGGAGACCACGGCCGCCACCTCCGGCTTCGCCATCCGCAAGCGGCTGGACGGCGGCTATACCGTCGCCGATGTCCGCACCAACACCGTCGACATCGTGCCGGACAGCTTCCGCTATTTCTTCGACTTCATCCCGGCGCTGCGCTCGGAATGGCGTGCGCTGCGGCTGCGGGTGTCCGACCGATTCCTGACGGAATGGCGGATGCCCAAGCGGGCAGCACCGGACCAGGTCTCGATCTACGAACAGGTCCGGATCCTCGACCCCACGCCGGTGGCGTCGGTGCTGCGGGCGTCCATGGCACGGCTGGAGGCGGCGTTCCCGGTGTTCCGCGGCGTCGCCACCGCCCAGAGCTGGGGCGGGCTGATCGACGCGACGCCGGACGCCGTGCCGGTGATCTCGCCAGTCGAGGCGGTGCCCGGTCTGGTCGTCGCCACCGGCTTCTCCGGCCATGGCTTCGGCATCGGCCCCGGCGCCGGACGGCTGGCCGCCGACCTGGTGACCGGCGCGCCGCCGGTGGTCGACCCGACGCCGTTCCGCTTCAGCCGCTTCAGCGACGGGTCGCCGATCCGGGTCGAGACCGGGTTCTAGCCCCGGCCGCAGTCGCGGTGCTATTCCGTTCCCATCTGCCGTTGCCGGAGCCGATCGTGATCACTGTCGACAGCCTGTCCGCCCTGCCCGGCCTGAGCCACCGCTTCTTCCCGCGCACCGGCGGCGTCAGCGACGGCATCTTCACCTCGCGCAACTGCGGCTTCGGCTCGGGCGACCGGCGCGAGGCGGTGGCCGAGAATCGCGACCGCTGCCGCCGCGAGCTGGGCCCGGCCGAAGCGCTGCTGACCGTGCACCAGGTGCACAGCGCCGATGTCGTGACCGTGACCGCCCCCTGGACGCCGGAGACGGCCCCGCGGGCCGATGCCATGGTCACCGACCGGCCGGGAATTGCCCTGGGCATCCTGACCGCGGATTGCGCACCGATCCTGTTCGCGGATGCCGAGGCCGGGGTGATCGGCGCGGCCCATGCCGGCTGGAAGGGCGCGCTGGGCGGCGTCACCGACGCCACCATCGCTGCGATGCGGGCCCTGGGCGCGGCGCCGGAGCGGATCGTCGCCGCGGTCGGCCCCTGCATCGGCCCCGACAGTTACGAGGTCGGGCCGGAGTTCCGCGACCGCTTCCTGGCCGAGGATCCGGACAGCGCCCGATTCTTCCGCACGCCGGCCGAAGGCGCACGGCCGCATTTCGACCTGCCGGGCTATGTCGCCCAGCGGCTGCGCCGCGCCGGCCTGCGCGAAGTCGCGGTCACCGGCCTCGACACCCTGGGACATGAGGATTTGTTCTTCAGCTATCGCCGCACCACCCAGCGGAAAGAGGCGGATTACGGCCGGCAGATCTCGGCCATCCTGCTGGTGGGCTAAGGGCCATGCCGCACCTGATCACGTTGGCGCTGTTCATCATCGTGGCGCTGCTCGGCGGCTGCGTGTTCATGATGATGTGACAATTCGGGGACAGGGTTGCGTGAAGCCCGTTTACACCCCGAGGCGCGCAGTCTATACGCAGCCGCATCCGGCCCCGGCCCCACCGCCCTGACACCGAGCCGCCCCCGATGAAAATTATCGCCTGCAACAGCAATCGCCCGCTCTGCGAGGCGATCGCTGCCTACTTGCAAATCCCGCTGACCAAGGCCCAGATCCGCCGCTTCGCGGATATGGAAGTCTTCGTCGAGATCCTCGAGAACGTCCGCGGCGAGGACGTGTTCGTCATCCAGCCGACGAGCTTCCCCGCCAATGACAATCTCATGGAGATGCTGGTCACCATCGATGCGCTGCGTCGCGGTTCGGCCCGGCGCATCACCGCGGTGATGCCGTATTACGGCTATGCCCGGCAGGACCGGAAGACCGGCCCGCGCACGCCGATCTCGGCCAAGCTGGTGGCCAATTTGATCACCCGCGCCGGCGCCGACCGGGTGCTGACGCTGGACCTGCATGCCGGCCAGATCCAGGGCTTCTTCGACATCCCGCTGGACAACCTGGTGGCGTCGCCGGTGTTCGTGAAGGACATCCGCAGCCGCTTCTCCAGCGAGAACCTGGTCATCGTCTCGCCCGATGTCGGCGGCGTGGTCCGCGCCCGGCAGATCGCCCAGCGCCTCGATGCCGACCTCGCCATCATCGACAAGCGGCGTGAGAAGGCCGGCGTGTCGGAGGTGATGAACGTCATCGGCGACATCGACGGCCGCCGCTGCATCCTGATCGACGATATCGCCGACAGCGCCGGCACGCTGTGCAACGCCGCCACCGCGCTGATGGAGCGCGGCGCGTTGGAGGTCTTCGCCTATATCAGCCATGGCGTTCTGTCCGGCGGTGCCGTGGCCCGCGTCGGCGCCTCCCCGATCAAGGAGATGGTGACGACGGACAGCATCCAGGCGACGGACGCGGTGCTTGCCAGCCACAATGTCCGCCAGTTGACCATCGCGCCCTTGATGGCCGAGGCGATCCTGCGCATCGCCGAAGAGAAGTCGGTCTCCAGCCTCTTCCAGTAAGAGATCGTTTCGAAATACTACTGGCGCGGCCATCTGACGGCGGCTTCTGCGCTTCCGGTGTTCACGGACCCAACGTCCGCTGCGCGCCGGTTCTCGAAGCCACCGCCAGGCGACTCACGCCCGCGTATTTCGAAACGATCTCAAAAAGAAGCAGTTGGCCCGGTCAGACCGGCCAGGTCACGCGCACCGGGCTGATCCGGCGGATGCCGCTGTGGCCGCTCATCTTCGGCGGGCCGTCGGCGAGGCGCAGCTGCGGGATCCGCTCCGCCAGCACCGCCAGCCCCTCCTCCAGCTCGGTCCGCGCCAGCGCCTCGCCGATGCAGCGATGCGCGCCGCCGCCGAAGATCGGGTGCAGCCGGCGATGGTCGGTGCGCCGGATGTCGAAGGTGTCGGGCCGGGCATACACCGCCTCGTCGCGCATCGCCGACATGATCGACAGCGTCACGTATTTCCCGGCCGGCAGGACCTGTCCATCCAGCTCGATATCCTCCAGCGGGATGCGCGAGATCGATCCCACGCTCGGCTCGTAGCGCAGGGCTTCGGTCACCGCGCCCGGGACCAGACCCGGGTCGGCACACACCGCCTCCCACTGGTCGCGGTGCTGCAGCAGCACGGCCACCTGCGACGCCATGGCGACGCGGGTGGTGTCGGTCGATCCCATGATCAGGATCACCATCTGGACGATGATCTCGATCGGCGACAGCTCGCCCTTCTCGTCGGTGTCGGCGAGGTAGCTGGAGATGAAATCATCGGCCGGCGTCCGCCGCCGGGCCTCCAGCAGCTCGCCGACATAGACCTGCAACTCACGGGCCGCCCGCTCCATCTCCGGGATGTCTTCCGGCGAGAAATTCAGGCTCAGGATGCGGCAGACGCTGTAGACCAGGCTGGTGAAACGGGGAATGTCCTCGCGCGGCAGGCCCAGGAGTCCGCAGACCGTCCGGGCCGGGATCAGGGCGGCATAGCGCCCGACCAGGTCGATCTCACCCTCCGCATGCCATTCGTCGACCAGGTCCTCGGCGATGCGCCGGATCTGCGGCCGCATCTCGGCGATCAGCTTGGCCGCGAAGGTCCGGGTGAAAGGCGCCCGGCGGCGGCGATGGGCGGCATCGTTGGAGAACAGCATGCTGAACTCGAAATTCTCATACAGCGCGCCCTCGGTGATGCCCCGAAGCTTGGCGTATTCCGTCTCGATCTGCCGGGTGCGCGGATCCTTGAACAGCTGTTCGACATCGGCCGCGCGCAGAACCATGTAGCCGCCGCGTTCATGCGCCACGAACGGCGTCAGGGCCCGGTGGTGCCGCAGGACGCCATGCGGATCGGCCTCCAGCTCCGCCACCGTGAGCGTGACGATCGGGGATGAGCTTTCACGGTGCGCGTTGAGCATGTGCGACCCTCGGAGACGCGAGCGGCAGCCGGTCTCTTGCACCTCCGCGCAAGAAAGCAACCCGGGCCGGAGTTGGAATCGCTGGATCGTCCGACAAACCGGCGGCGCCGACCAGCCTCGACGAGGTTACAGCCGTAATACCAGACCTGTCCGCGACGCGGCCCTTCCACCCCGCAGGGGCCGCACCTAGTCTGGGCTCGCAGCAACAGGGCGAGGACGGCATGAGCGGGACCATGACGGAGCTTCCGCCCTTTTTCGATCCGGCGCGGGCGGGTGACTGGTCGTATCGGCCCGATCCCGCCGTGCTGCGTGCCACGGCCGAGTCCTGGCGCGGCCGGGTGAACCCGGCGGAGGGCCGACGCACCACCCTGCTGCTGATCGACCTGCAGCGCGATTTCTGCCTGCCCGAGGGCGCGCTCTATGTCGGCGGCCGGTCCGGCCGCGGCGCCGTGGAGGACACAGGCCGGATCGCCGGCTTCATCCACCGCAACCTGGGCGCGATCGACCGCATCGTCCCGACCTTCGACACCCACACGCCGCTGCAGATCTTCCACCAATCC
>NZ_JBYRFX010000311.1:0-1922 GCF_057815775.1 Inquilinus sp. | reverse complement strand
GATCAGGGCCGCGGCTTCGCGTCCCCCGGCGGCGCCCATGCCGACGTCTCCGCCCTCTACCAGCCCGCCCCGGCGCCGTCGCCGTCGCTCAACCGGTGGAGCCTGGGCGGCGTGTGGACGGTGGGGGGCGAGTTCGCGACGCTGGACGAAGCGCCCGGCCGCATCGTCTACCGCTTCCACGCCCGCGACCTGCACCTCGTCCTGGCGCCGCCCGTCCAGGGCCGGCCGGTCCGCTTCCGTGTCACGATCGACGGCGCCGCCCCCGGGGCCGACCACGGCTCCGACATCGATGCCGATGGCTGGGGCACCGTGCAGGACGACCGGCTGTACCAGCTGGTCCGCCAGGCCGGGCCGGTGGCGGACCGCACCTTCCAGATCGAATTCCAGGACCCCGGCGTCCGCGCCTACGTCTTCACCTTCGGATGACACCGTCAGACCAGGAGACTTCCATGAAAGCCTCGTCCCTCCGCCGCCTGCTGGTGGGCTCCATGCTGGGTGCCGCGGGCAGCTTCAGCGTGTCCTGCGCCGCCCTGGCCCAGTATCTCAGCTATGGCAGGGCGCCGATGGCCCCGGTCGCAGCCGAACCGACCCCGGCCCTGCCCCTCGGCGCCCCGCCGCCGAAGCCGAATGCGCAGCGCTGGGTGGTGACCCGCGACCGGGACCAGGTGTTCCGCGTAGTGTCGGTCGAGACTCGCCGCTAAGGCTCCGGATGGCTGCGGCCGCTTCGCCTCGCTCAGTCCTGCAGGTTTTCCGGGCCGAAGGAATGCGGCAGCAGCGCGTCCAGCGTCGTGGTCATTCGCAGGCCTTCCGGGCCGCAGACATGGACCGGGGTGTCGCCGCGGGCGAATTCGCGGATGCGCTGGCGGCAGCCGCCGCAGGGCGTGCACAGGAGCGTGTCGCCGGCCTCGCCGCCGATCACCACGATCTCGGCGATCGCCTTGTCGCCGGCCGCGACCATGATGCCGATCGCCGTGGCCTCGGCGCATTGGCTCTGCGGATAGGCGGCGTTCTCGACATTGCAGCCGGCATGGATGCGGCCGTCCGGCGTGCGGATCGCCGCGCCGACCGGGAAGTGCGAGTAGGGCACATGGGCATGGGATCGGGCCGCGCTGGCAGCCTGGAACAGCGCCTCGAAACCGGGATCGGTCATATCAGCCTCAGCGTTCCTTGACATAGGGCACGCCGCTGGCCTTCGGCGCCGTCGCCCGGCCGATGAAGCCGGCGAGCAGGACGACCGTCAGGATATAGGGCAGCGCCTGGATGAGCTGGACCGGGACCTCGCCGATGCCCGGGATCACCGTGCCCTGCAGCCGCGCCTCCAGCGCGTCGAGCAGGCCGAACAGCAGGCAGGTCAGCATCACCGGCCAGGGCTTCCACTTGGCGAAGATCAGCGCGGCCAAGGCGAGATAGCCCTTGCCGGCGGTCATGTCCCGGCCGAAGGAGGCGTTCTGCGCCACCGACAGATAGGTGCCGGCCATGCCGCACAGCACGCCGGTCAGGATCATCGCCTGGTAGCGCAGCCGTGCCACCGAGATGCCGGCGGTGTCGACCGCGGCCGGGCTTTCGCCGACCGCGCGCAGCCGCAGGCCGAAGCGGGTGCGGTACACCACCCAGGCGGTCAGCGGCACCGCCAGGAAGGCGACATAGACCAGGATCGGGTGGCCGGAGATCAGCTCGGACCAGATCGGCCCGATCACCGGCACGTCGCGCACCGCATCGGCGAAGGGCAGGATGATCTGCTGGAACCGGGCGTCGCCCTCCAGCGACGGCGTCTGGCCGCCGCGTTGGTACCAGGCGATGCCGAGCGTGACCGTCAGGCCGGAGGACAGGATGTTGATGGCGAGGCCGGAAACCACCTGGTTGCCGCGATGGGTGATCGAGGCATAGCCATGCACCAGGGCGAGCACGACCGAAGCGACGAT
>NZ_JBYRFX010000310.1:0-7529 GCF_057815775.1 Inquilinus sp. | reverse complement strand
CCGATGCGGCCGCCGCCGAAGGGCGCGGCCAGGGCGATCAGGGCGCCGCAGAGCCGGGCGGGGACGAGGTTGAGGACGTCGTCCAGCTGGGCCGCGGCCCAGCCGAAGGCCTCGTGCCGGGCGGTGCGGTGGCCGATCATGCTGTCGGCGGTGTTGACCGCCTTGTAGACCAGGATGCCGGGCAGGCCGAACAGCGCGAACCAGAAGGCCGGCGCGAACACGCCGTCGGAAGTGTTCTCGGCATCGCTCTCGATCGCGGCGCGGCAGACGCCGGCCTCATCGAGGCTCTGCGGGTCGCGGCCGACGATCATCGACACGGCGCGGCGGCCGCCTTCCAGCCCTTCCAGCTCGCAGGCGGCGGCCACCGCGGCGACATGGTCGTGCAGGCTGCGCTGGGCCAGGAACACGGCGGCGGCGGCGATCTCGATCAGCCAGCCGAAGGGCAGGGCACGCAGCAGGGCCGAGACGCCCCAGCCGATGCCGCCGGCCAGCAGCACCAGCAGCAGCACAGCACCGATGCCGGCCACGCGGCGCCGGGCCGGGGCGTCGCCGTCATGGTTCAGCCGGCGGTCGAGCCAGCCGATCCCCCGGCCGATCAGGACGATGGGATGCGGCAGATGCCGCCATAGCCAGGGCGGGTCGCCGACCACGGCGTCGAGCAGCAAGGCGCCGGCCAGGAGCCAGAGGTGGTTGGGAACATGCGACATGCCTCAGCGGCTCCAGACACTCGCCGTCATCACGATGCGCGAAAGCGTCATCACGATGCGCGAAGGCCTGGATTGCCACGCCCCCGGCTTCACTGCAATGGGCAGGGGTAGGAGAGACGGGCCGTCAGCGCTTGTCGAGCAGCATCACGGCGATCGCAACCACGGCCAGGCCGGCCAGCACGGCCAAGCCGATCTTCAGCCAGCTCCAGGGCCGTTCGCCCTGCACCCGGCCGGTGCGGCCATTGATGACGAAGCTGTAGGGCTTGCCGCCATAGCGGAAGCTGTTCAGCCACACCGGCAGCAGCACATGCTTGAAGGTGACGGCGTCATAGTCCGTGTCCAGCGAATCGATGGTCTGCTTGTCGCCGCCGATGTCGCGGCGGACGTCGCCGCGGATCACCGGCTCCATCTTCGCCTTCGCCGCCTCGAACCCGTCGGCCAGCTCGAGCTGGTAGTGCTGGGCGCTGAAGCCGCGGAGGTAGCGTTCGTCATAGGCGGCAAGATCGGCCAGGTCCCAGGGCTCCAGCCGGTCGAGATAGGCGCGGGGCAGGGATCGGCTGGCGACCACCAGCACGTCGTCGAAGTTCCGGGCGACGCTGCCGCTGCAGGAGGTCCAGTTCGTCTCGGTCTCGGTGCGGGTCCGGTCGCCGTCGCGGACCGTCCGGGTGTAGTCGACGCCGCGCTGGCCGTCATAGTCGGTGCTGGTGACGCAGTCATAGGTCCAGTACGGCACATACATGCCGATGAAGCCGGCATCGGTCTTGGCCAGGCGCCGGACATCGCTCGGCGCGAACCACAGGCCCGACAGCCACGTCTCGTATTTGCTCCGCGCCGCCTTGGCGTCGAAGCCGAAGGGCAGCACGGCGCCGGGCCGCAGATGCGTCACCTCACGCGGCTCGAGCACGATCGGCGTGCCGCAGAACGGGCAGCGCGAGGCCTGGATCGCGGGGTCGAGCTGGAACTCCGCGGCGCAGCGCTTGCAGGAGACCACGTGGATGGTCTCCTTCGGCGCCTCGATCTCGGCATCGGCCAGGCCGGTGGCGTAGTCGATCTCCTCGACCCTGGTCCAGGGCGAGGCCGCGATCGGATTCTCATGCCCGCAATACGGGCATTTCAGCATGCTGGTGCCGGGCGCGTATTCGAGCTGCGCGCCGCAGGACGCGCAGGCAAACGTCGTATCCGCCATGATGATGGGTCGTCAGGCGGCGGGCGGCAGCGGCGGGGGCAGGTCGGCGAACAGCGTCGCCAGCGCGGCGACGTCGCCGGCCTTGGTCCAGGCCGCCATGCCCTGGGTCCAGACCAGGCTGTCGCGGGTCAAGCGCCCGTCGCCGGCCATCGCCTGCAGCTCGGACGACGGGAACGGCCCGCCCTGCTTGCCGTCGATGGCGACGTGATAGGCCACGGCGCCGGGCAAGGGCGGCGGGGACGCACCGGCGGAAGGCGGCGTGGCGCTCTGCTGCACCGCGCCGCCCATGGCGGAGGCCAGGCCCCCGGCCGTGGCCATGCCGATGCCGATGCCGGCGGCGCCGCCCGGGTTCTCGGCCGCGGCCTTGATCGCCTCCGCGGTCTGGAACTGGGTGTAGCGGCCGAGATCGCCGACCAAGCCCATGCTGCTGCGCCGGTCGAGCGCCTGCTCGACTTCTTCCGGCAGCGAGACATTCTCCACCAGCAGCGTCGCGATATCGAGGCCGTAGGCATCGAATTCCGGCTGGATGGCATCGCGGATGACCTGGCCGACCTTGTCGTAGTTGGACGACAGGTCCAGCACGGCAATGCCGGATTTCGCCACCGCGCCGGCGAAGCTGGTGACGATCAGGTTGCGCAGTTGCTCGGTGATCTCGTCGGTGGTGAAGCGGCCGTCGGTGCCGGCGATCTCGCGGATGAAGGCGGCCGGGTCCTTGACCCGGATGGCATAGGTGCCGAAGGCGCGCAGCCGCACCGGCCCGAACTCCGCATCGCGCAGCATCACTGGGTTCATCGTGCCCCATTTCAGGTCGGTGAACCGCTTGGTGTTGAGGAAATAGACCTCGGCCTTGAACGGGCTCGCGAAGCCGTATTTCCAGCCCTGCAGCGTCGACAGGATCGGCAGGTTCTTGGTTTCCAGCGTATACATGCCGGGCTGGAACACGTCGGCGATCTTGCCTTCGTTGACGAAGACGGCGACCTGGCTTTCGCGGACGGTCAGCTGGGCGTTGTACTTGATCTCGTTGTTGTGGCGCTCGAACCGGTAGACGATCGTGTCCTGCGTATCATCGGTCCATTCGATGATGTCGATGAATTCGCCGGCGATCTTGCTCCAAAGGCCCATGATCCGTCTCCCGCGGGGCCCCGCCTGGGGCCAGTTGCGCGCGGATCATAATACCAGCTTTGGGACGGAAAAGAGGCAGGCGGGGGCGAGAATATGGTTACTGCCGAAATGCGGCTTCGACCGTTCGGGGCCGGGATGGATGGTCCCGGCCCGCCTCGTCAGCTGCGCGTGTTCGGCTGGGGTGCCACGGCCGTCGCGGCGGCCGGCGGCGCCAGCTTCACGCCGGGCAGCTTGGCCGGGAACAGGCGCAGGTCGAGCTTGATGTCGTAGCGGTCGGCCAGCAGGGCCATGCCCATCATGAGCAGCCCGGCGCCCGACACCGCCAGGAAGGGCAGGTACCAGGCCAGGTCGCCGACGGTCATGCCCAGCAGCACCGTGCCGGCCGCCGTCTCCGGAATGCCGCTGCCGGCGCCGCTGCGGTAGCCGGAGCGGCGCGAGCTGCCCTTCTTCGGCGTGCGGATGAAGCCGCTGCGGCGGCCGATGAAGGCCTCGACCACACCGCGCGAATTCGACAGCGACAGGCCGGCGTTCAGCGCCATCGTCGCCAGCATGTCGCCGACGACGCGCCCCAGCCGCTCCCGCCGCACGGCACAGCGGCCGGAGACCAGGAAGGCCACGGTGCCGCCGATGCCGAGCACGGTCGACAGCAGGCCGAGCACGGTCAGGAACACCGGCTGGACGAAGCCGATGCCAAGGAACATCAGCGTGTTGACCATCGCCACCGCGGCCAGCGGATAGAACAGGCATTGCAGCAGCTGCAGGCTGACCGCGACCTTGGCCTTGCGCGGCAGGGTCGAGCGCCAGATCGTCGGCAGCAGCTTGCAGGCGACCTGGGCGAAGCCCTTGGTCCAGCGGAACTGCTGCACCCGCCAGGCGGCGATGTTGGACGGCAGCTCGCCCGGCACGGTGACGTCGGAGAGATAGCGGGCGCGCCAGCCCTTGAGATGGGCGCGCAGGCTGAGGTCGAGGTCCTCGGTCAGCGTGTCGGCCTTCCAGCCGCCGGCATCCTCGATCGCGGCGCGGCGCCAGATGCCGCAGGTGCCGTTGAAGGGCAGGGGCAGGCCGGTCATGCTGCGGGCCGGCTGCTCGACCCCAAAATGCGCGTCCAGCATCAGCGTCTGGGCCCGGGTCAGCCGGTTCTCGTCGCCGTTCAGATGCTCCCAGCGGCCTTGCACGAAGGCCAGGCGCTTGTCGTTCTCCAGCACGCCGACGGTGCGGCGCAGGAAGTCCGGCCGGGGGATGAAGTCGGCATCGAACACCGCGACATAGGGGTGGTCGGTCACGGCAAGCCCGGCATGCAGCGCCCCGGCCTTGTAGCCGGTGCGGTCGACCCGGTGCAGGCGGTGGGCATCGACCCCGGCCTCGCGCAGCTCCTGCACTGCGGCCTCGGCGATTTCCCGGGTCTCGTCGATGCTGTCGTCCAGCAGCTGGATCGTCAGCTTGTCCTGCGGCCAGTCCAGCGCCGCGGTGGCGCCGAGGATGCGGCGCACCACATGCCGTTCGTTGAAGATCGGAACCTGGATCAGGACCCTGGGGAGGTCGTCGTCATCCGGGGCGATGGCCGGCATCTGATTCGCCATGCTCTGGCCTTGCGACTGGTGGCGCCAGAAGGTGACCGCGAGCCAGAGGAGATTGCTGGACAGAAGACACAATAGCGTCAGCGCGATGGCGAGTAGACCGTATACGCCGAATTCGGCGATCTCCAAGGAGGTCAAGATGGACCGGCCTTTTCTTGTGTTTATTCAGAACTCAAAACAGCCGACTCATGTCGATGTTCCGACAGATTACCGTATTGGTGCATCCCATGCATCAGACGCAGCGGAACGTGGCGACAGAATGGCGTTGCCGGGGGCGATCTAAGCATTGTCCGTGGAATGGCTTGAATCGTCGGACATTGACGATAGGCTGGTGCGGGCCCACTGATCCGGGGCCAAAGAGGAAACACCCGATGACCAAACCCGTCGTTCTCGCCCTTGCCGGTCTGATGCCGGGCCCCTTCGCCGAGCTGGAGGCGCATTGCACCGTGCACCGGCTGTGGGAGGCGGAAGACCGCGAGGCGCTGATCGCGCGCGTCGCGCCTGACGTTCGCGGCATCGTCACCGGTCCCGGCGTCTCGGCGGAGCTGATGGACCGGTTCCCGGCACTGGAGATTATCGGCAATTTCGGTGTCGGCTACGACAAGGTCGATGTCGGCCATGCCAAGACCCGCGGCGTGCGCGTCACCAACACCCCCGGCGTGCTCGATGACGAGGTCGCGGATCTCGGCCTGCTGCTGATGCTGGCCACGGCCCGCCGCCTCTGCGTCGGCGACCGGTTCGTCCGGGCCGGGAAATGGACCCAGGGCGGCCTGCCGCTGTCGCGCAGCCTGCGCGGCAAGCGCCTGGGCGTGGTCGGCATGGGCCGGATCGGCCAGGCGGTGGCGGAGCGGGCGGCGGTGTTCGGCCTGTCGGTGGCCTGGCACGGGCCGCGGGCCAAGCCGGAGATTGCGCATCCCTATTATCCCGACCTGGTGGCGCTGGCGAAGGACAGCGACGTGCTGGTGCTGTGCTGCCCGGGCGGCGCGGCCACTCATCACATCGTCAACCGCGCGGTGCTCGAGGCGCTCGGGCCGGACGGCATCCTGGTCAACATCGCCCGCGGCACGGTGGTGGATGAACCCGAGCTGGTCGCCGCCCTGGTCGACGGCCGGCTGGGCGCCGCCGGCCTCGACGTGTTCGAGCATGAGCCGACGGTGCCGGAGGCGCTGTATGCCCTCGACAACGTCGTGCTGCAGCCGCATGTCGGCAGCGCCACGGTCGAGACCCGCAACGCCATGGCGGATCTCGTCGTCCGCAACCTGCTGGCCCATTTCGACGGCAAACCGCTGCTGACGCCGGTGGCGTAGGGCGCCCGGCCCGCAGCGCGAACCGGCCATCCATCTTCCCGCCTCGGCGGGAACGGCCTCGCCAACCCATCACCGTCATCACGAGCCCGCAGGGCGTGGCGATCCAGAATTGCCGCCGCTGGTGCGGTCTGCCTCGCCGGGACTGGATCGCGTTTCCCGGCTCAAGGCCCTACGGGGTTCACACATTTCGGATTTCGTTAGCGAGGGCGTGCTGGGAATGATTCAAGAGGCGCGCTGTCGGGTAGATTGCGGGGTGCGAGATGGCGCGGCGTGCTGCGGTGCTTGGGGATGCGCGACGGGATGCGCGCGCGGCGTGGATGGTAGATCGGATTATGGCGACGGGTTCGCTGCAGCTTCGGGAACTCGGCGGCACGCGTTCGGGAGAACTGGCGGCGCACGGCCTTTTGTCGTCAGCGCAGGTCGAGCCGTGGGGCTTGCTGGTGCCGCATATTGAGCGCACGGCGGCAGCCTGTGCGGGCCGCCGCGTGGTGGCGGTGCAGGATACCAGCGAGATCAACTTCGCTCGGCAGCGCCGCCCCGCCGTCGGGCTCGGCCCGACTGGCAACACCGAGATCCGGGGTTTCTTCGTGCATCCGGTGGTGGCCGTAGATGCCGATGACGAGGCGTTGCTGGGTGTGGCTGGGGCCAGGATTTGGACCCGCGGCGAGGAGCCGACACCCGACCATCGCGGCATTCCCTTCGAAGAGAAGGAGAGCCACCGCTGGCTCGAGGCGGCCGAGTTCGCGGCCTGTCACCTGGCGCCGGCGGCCCGCCAAGTCGTCATGGTGGCCGACCGGGAGGCCGATATTTATCCGATGTTCGCGCGCCGCCCGCCGACGGTCGAGTTCGCCGTGCGTGCGCACCACGACCGCGCGCTGGCCGCCGGTGGCAGGCTGTTTGATGCCCCCGTCGGCTGGCCCGCTCTCGGTACGGCCGAGGTCAAGATCGTGCCGAAGCGGCCGGGAGACAGGGGCCGTATGGCGACGGTCACCTTGAAGGCGGGCACGGTGACGATCAAACGGCCGATGAGCAAGCCGAACCGAGAGGCCGCCCCGACCCTCACCTTGGGGCTCGTTGACGTCCGCGAGGAGATGGCACCGGCCGGCACTGGTCAGCCGCTCTTGTGGCGGTTGCTGACGACGCTGCCGGTCGCCACGCTCAAGGATGCGCAGGACGTGGTGCGGCTCTATCGCCTGCGCTGGCGTATCGAGGAGGTGTTCCGCATTCTCAAGGGCAATGGCCTCAACATCGAAGACAGCCAGTTGGAGACCGCCGGTCGGCTGATCAACCTTGCCGCTCTCGGTCTCGTCTCGGCCGCGCGCATCATCCAACTCGTCGATGCCCGCGACGCCAGCTCACGACCGGCCACCGACATCATCGATCCCCACGACATCCCAGCCGCGGCGGCCATCGGCGCCACACTTGAAGGCGGCTCGCAGCGCCAGAAGAACCCGCACCGGCCAGACTCACTGGCTTGGCTCGCCTGGATTGTCGCTCGCCTCGGCGGCTGGAACTGCTACTACAAACCCCCAGGCCCCAAGACTATGGCCCGTGGCCTCGATCGCCTCCTCCATCGCATCACTGGCTTCAAGCTCGCAACCGCCCCGCCAGATGTGTGAATCCCGTAGGG
>NZ_JBYRFX010000309.1:0-4356 GCF_057815775.1 Inquilinus sp. | reverse complement strand
GCCGGTCAGCGTCGACTGCGACCCATAGGGCGACGGGTCGACCAGCAGGTCGTCGGCGCCGCGTGTCAGGGTGATGTTGCCGGCGTCGACATGCTGGTGGTTGCTGATGATGCCTCGGCACTGGCTGACCAGCCAGGTGCCGGTCGGGGCGAAGCTGGTGCGGGCATAGAAGTTGCCGGAGCCGGCGGCGAGATAGCTCAGCGGCAGCGCGGCGCGGTTGATGGTCTGGGCCGGGGTCGTCTCGGCCGCGACCAGCGACTGGGTCAGGAGGGTGAAGTCGCCGTTGAGGGCCGGTGTCGGCAGGGCGAGCCGGGCGAGCTCTCCCTTGGCCTGGGCCTTGTCCGTCGTCGCGGCGGGGCCGGCAACCACACCGTAGAGCGGCAGGGGGTCGGGCTCCAGTGTCGGCGCTTCGTTCTGGACGTCGCCGCCGATGAACGTCCGGTTATCAGGTGTCAGGGCGTAGACGTAGCGGTAGAGCAGCACATGCAGCCAGGGTCCGATCCAGGGCTGCGGCACGCCACGCTCGACCATGGCCCGGCCGGCCAGGGCGTAGGACGCTACGGAGAGCGGCCCGTACTCCCAGCCCTCCGCCCAGTCGCCGCCCACCATCGGCCGGCGCGTGGCCTGGGCGGCAGCCATGATGTGGCCCCACATCTCGTTGGTGACGTAGGTCCACAGCGATGTGCCGGAGCCGGCCGTTGCGGCGTCCATCTCGTCGGCGTGGCCGATCGCCATCAGGGTCACCGCCAGCACGTGGCCGGCATGGTAGTTCGACCCGGTGTCGGCGCGTTCGAAGCTGTCCGGATCCATATGGAAGGCAAGCCACTGCTTGAACCGGGTGGCGTACCGGGCCCGCAGGGTGGGGCTCAGATCGTCATGCAGCCAGTCGTAGCCGAGCGCGGTCCAGGCGACGTAGGTGCGCATCGAATAGCCGGCATCCTGGGCGGCGATGCCGAACGGCGTGGGCGATCCGCAATTGTTCGGGTAGCAGGGGCCGTCGCCGTCGCCGATGGTCTGCGCATCGTCCAGCAGCGCGGTCCAGTACTTGATCGCGGTGTCGCGATGCAGGGCCGATTTGGTGGTCTCATAGGCCACCAGGCAGGCGTCCAGCGCCTCGACCCAGCGGAAGCCCTGGAACTGGCCGTCCGCGTAGTCCGCGGGGTCCAGCCTCGCGTCGTTGCATTTGGTGATCGCGCGGTTCACCGGGCTGTTGGGGACGGACTGGATCGCCTGCCAGCTGGCGACGATCTGCGGTGTCAGCCAGATGCGGGGATGCGGGCCGGTCGGCACGGCCGCCAGGGCGGGCAGGGTGGCTGCTGCAACGAGCAGCGCTGCGCCCTGCAGGATACGATGAAATCGAGGCATGTCGTCCTCAGGTGAGGCGGTGGCGGGTCAGCGGGTGCTTCGCGCGACGATGCCATTGCTCGATCCGAATTTTTCTCGTTGTTCTTTTGGTTCTGGATAAGTTTTTTTATGAATTCGGACTCGATTAGGGAGTTCGTAAGAAACAGCCGGCCGGTTACGTCCCTGCGCGTTTTTGGCAACGCAAAGCCGATATCCCGACAGGATGATTCTCCTGATTCCTAACGAGACGGTGTGGCGAAATTGGGTCGGACGCAGCGGCGCGGCAGCCGTTGTCAGGCGCCATAGTCCAGTTGCGGGTACCAGTCCGGACCCCGGCCGTCCGGCGTGGCGTCCAGCACCATCCACAGCGGGGCCGGGTCGGGGGCGCCGCGAGGATCCTGGCCGGGATCGGCGGTGGATCCGGTCATCTCGTCGGACCAGAAATGGCGGATGGTCCCGTCGCGCCGCGTGAACACGTTGATGGCCCCGGTCTCCGAGCCGTCCGGCAGGATGCCGAAATAGTCGCGCGAATAGGCGCCGTCCAGGTCGCTGTAGAGGCGAAGATTTCTCCAGCCGCGTTCGCGCTTCCAGGCGGTCAGCCGTTCGATCGGCGAGCCGGCGACGACGACGAGCGAGACGCGCTGGCCGATGTCGGCGGCGTTGCCTTCCCAGGCGCCCAGCAGGTTGGTGCACATCGGGCAGGGGCGCTCGCGCCGGGGGCCGAACATGAAGCTGTAGACGACCAGCGTCTGCTTGTCGCCGAACAGGCCGGCGAGATCGCTCGGCCCATCTGGGCCCTGGAAGCGGTAGGCGCCGGTCGCCGGGCCGCCGGGCGGCAGGGCGCGCCGCTGGGCGGCGACGCGCTCGATGTGCCGCCGCAGTTCGATCTCCTCGGCCAGCAGCGCGGTGCGGGCGGCGCGATATTCCGCGCTTTCGTTGGGGAACCGGACCGGGTTGTCGCGCGCCAGCTCGGCGGCCGGGGTCAAGGGATCGTGCGTCATGGCGCTCTCCTTCGGGCTGTCTGTCTCTCCATCGTCGTCCGGCCTGCCGGGAATTCGACAGGACCGATGCTGTTTTTTGCGGCTCGGGTCAGGCCGCTGGCGCCAGACCGACCAGCACCGCGGCAACGGTACCATCATCGCCGGCGAGGGGGCAGAGCAGGGCGGGCCGGCCGCCCAGCGTCGCCGTCACCGGGCGGGCGGCGGCGACCATTCCAGCGATGGCGGCGTCGGTCTCCGGGCCGCCCAGCGGCGTGGCCGCGAGCGGCTGATCGCCGGGATTGCCGCCCAGTGCTTCCTTGACCGCGGTGCCGGCCCACATCACCTGCGGCGCCGGGCCCGCCACGTCGAGCATCACCAGATGCGGCAGCATCGGCATGATCTCGACCGGGCTCAGCGCGTCGCGATGTGGCGGGCGGCCGCCCGCGGTGTGGCTGTCCCACCAGCCCTGCAGCCGGTCGAAGAACGGGGTATCGGTCACAGCGTCGCCAGGGCATCGCGGAAGGTGGCGGCGTCGACATTGCCGCCGGAGCAGACGATGACCACGCTGCGGATATCCTCCGGGATCCGGTTCTCCAGCGTCGCGGCCAGGCCGACGGCGCCGCCGGGCTCGACCACCAGCTTCAGAGTGTCGAAGGCGACGCCCATCGCCCGCAGCACCGCCTCGTCCGACGCGGTGACGCCGCCGGCCAGGGTCTCGCGAGCGATCGGGAAGGTGATCTTGCCGGGGGACGGGGATTGCAGCGCGTCGCAGATCGACCGCGCCGACGGGTCGTTGGTGACGCGCTCGCCGGCGGCCAGCGATCGCCGCATGTCGTCCAGCGCGTCCGGTTCGGCGGCGTAGATCCGCACCCCCGGCATCCGGGCCCGGATCGCGATCGAGACGCCGGAGACCAGGCCGCCGCCGCTGCAGCTGACCAGCACCGCGTCCGGCCGCACCCCCAGCTCGGCGCATTGCGCCGCGATCTCCAGCCCGACCGTGCCCTGGCCGGCGATGACGCCGGGATCGTCATAGGGCCGGACCAGCGTGGCGCCGGTCTCTTCGACGATCTTCGCCGTCACCGCCTCGCGGTCCTCGCCGAAGCGGTCATAGGGCACCACCGTCGCGCCATAGGCCTCGGTGTTGCGCCGCTTGATCGCCGGGGCATCGGCCGGCATTACGATCGTCGCCCTGATGCCGAACAGCGCGGCTGCGGCGGCGACGCCCTGGGCGTGGTTGCCGCTGGAGAAGGCGACCACACCCTTGCTCCGGTCGGCCGCCGGGATCATCGCGATCCGGTTGTAGGCGCCGCGGAACTTGAACGACCCGGTGCGCTGCAGCGGCTCGGCCTTGACCAGCACCTCGCGGCCGGCCCGGGCGTCGAGCAGTGACGACCGCAGCAGCGGGGTGCGCACGGCCTGGCCCGCCAGGCGTTCGGCGGCGGCTTCGATATCGGCGATCGAGACGGTCATGGCTGTTTCCCAGTGGGATATCGGACGAGGGTGGTCATCGCAGCAGCTCGGCCTCCAGCGCCCCGGCCTTGGGCGCCTCGCCCAGCCGCAGGCGGTAGACCTGGGCGTTCTCCAGCACGCGCTGGACGTAGCTGCGGGTCTCCGGCAGCGGGATGGATTCGATCCAGTCGACCACCTGTTCCGGCGATTTCGACGGGGTCGGCGCCCAGGTGTCGACCCGGCCGAAGCCGGCATTGTAGGCGGCGATCGCCCGCGGCCAGCTGCCGTCATAGCGCTGCACCAGATCGGCGAGGTAGCGGCTGCCGAGGCGGAGATTGTGCTGCGGGTCGTCGCTGAGCATGGCGGTGGTGTGGTCGACGCCCAGGGCCTGGGCGACGTCGCGCGCCGTGCCGGGGCGCAGCTGCATCAGCCCGATCGCGCCGGCGCTGGACACGGCATTGGCGTTGAATTCGCTCTCCTGCCGCGCCAGCCCCAGCACCAGGGCCGGCGGCAGGCCGCTGAGGTCGTCGGGCAGGGGCACCAGCGGATAGGCCGCATCGATCAGCCAGACGCCGTCGCGGGC
>NZ_JBYRFX010000308.1:0-5794 GCF_057815775.1 Inquilinus sp. | reverse complement strand
GGCGCCAGCGGCGCGGGTCGGAGGTGGTGCGGATCAGCGTGGTGTCGAGCTTCGCCAAGCTGTGGCTGTTCGAGCGGATGGCGGCGCTGGAGCAGGGCGACCCGCCGCTGCGGATCGAGATCGCGGTCGAGGGCCGCAACGCGGATGTCGAACGCGGCGAGGTCGACCTGGCCGTGCGCTACGGCACCGGGGCCTGGCGCAATGTCGAGGTCACCAGGCTGTTGCCCGAGCGGCTGTACCCGGTGGCACATCCCGACCTGGCGCGGCGGCTGGGCCCGGCGCCGGAAGCGCTGCTGCAGGCGCCGCTGCTGCATGATTCGGACGCGACCGGCTGGCGCGCCTGGTTCGCCGCCTGCGGCCTGGCGCTGAAGCCGCGACCGCAGGACCGGCGCTTCGAGGACTACACGCTGGTGCTGGCGGCCGCCGAGGCCGGGCTGGGCGTCGCCCTGGCCCGCTCACCCTTCGCCGACCGCGCGTTGCGCGACAGCGGCCTGGTGCGGCTGGGCGAGCACGAGGTGCCCAGCCCGCTGGCCTATCACCTGCTGACCCGCCCGCACGAAACCCGCCCGGCCGTCGGCGTGCTGGCGGCGCGGATGCTGGCGCTCGCGGACCAGATCTGAGCAATCCGGTGACCGATTGAGAACGCGCTTGGCCCGAGTCGGCTGGCGGTGGTTTCGAGAACCGGCGCGGAGTGGACATGGTCGTCCGTGAGCACCGGAAGCGGAGAAACCGCCGTCAGACGGCCGGGCCGGGCGTGTTATCGATCGGTTACCCGGCGCGGACCGCTTGCAGCAGGGCCGTGGTGGCGAAGCCGTCGGGGATCTGGCCCTTCGACAGCTGCCAGCCGCGGATCGCCTTGCGCGTCGCCGGGCCCAGCAGGCCGTCCGGCGCGCCGCCGGTGGAATAGCCCTTGGCCTCCAGCAGCGACTGCAGCTCCATCACCTCGCTGCGCGACAGCGGCTGCTCGTCGCGCGGCCAAGCCCCGACCACCGGGCCGCCGCCGGCCAGCCTGTCGGACAGGATGCCGACCGCCAGCGCATAGCTGGTGGAGGCGTTGTACTTCATGATGACGCTGAAGTTCGGGCCGACCAGGAAGGCGGGGCCGCGCGCACCGGCCGGGGTGATGACCGAGGCGGCGCCGAGCGCCGGCAGGTTGCGGCCGGACACCGGCCGGACCCCCATCGCCGCCCATTGCGACACCGGCATCTGGGTGGTCAGCTCGGCCGAGGACTAGTCGAAGCCCGGCGGCAGCGTCACCTCGACACCCCAGGGCTGGCCGCGCTGCCAGCCCGACTGGGCCAGATAGTTGGCGGTCGACGCCACCACGTCGGGGATGCTGCCCCAGATGTCGCGGCGGCCGTCGCCATCGGCGTCGACGGCATAGTTCAGGAACACCGAGGGCAGGAACTGGGTGTTGCCCATGGCGCCGGCCCAGGAGCCGAGCATGCGGTCGCGGCTGATGTCGCCCTGCTGCAGGATCTGCAGCGCGGCATACAGCTCGGTCTTGGCGAAGTCCTGGCGCCGCCCCTCATAGCCCAGGGTGGCCAGGGCATCGATGATCTCGATGTTGCCGAAGTTCTGGCCGTAATTGCTCTCGATGCCCCAGATGGCGACGATGACCTGCTTCGGCACACCATAGCGCTGCTCGGTCGAACTGGCGGCCGAAGACCACTGCGCCAGCATCGCCTGGCCGTTGCGGATGCGGTCGGGCGACACGGCGCTGTCGAGATAGCTCCAGATCGCCTTGGTGAATTCCGCCTGCGACTGGTCGGAATCGATCACCTTGGGCAGGAACTGCACATTGTCGAAGGCGGTGGCCAGCGTGGCCTGGCTGATGCCGCGGCCGGCGGCTTCGGTCCGGAACGCCGCGACCCATTGCGCGAAGCCCTGGGCGTCGGACTGGGTGGAGCTTGCTGCGGTGCCGGGCATCGGGGTCGGCACCACGGTCTGGCTCAGGCCCGAACCCTGGCATCCCGCGAGCAGTGCAGCAGCCCCCAGGATCGCCATACGCTTGGTCATCGACATGGGCCTCTCCGCAATTCCCGAATCAGTCGGTGAAAGTCGCGGCAAAGTGCCTTGAGATCAAGGCCGGACCGCGGCACGGCCGGCCGGGGCGGGACGTCGCAGCCCTGCGACGGCCCGGGACGGCGCCCGGATTCCCTGGCACAGTTTTGCGACAGACTGAATGTATCCTCCCCGGACTCGGCGCGCAGGCGGCGATCCCTCCATGCGCGGCCGATCGGAAAGACGGAGCTGTCCATGGCTGTCGAACTCACCATCAATGGTCGGACCGAACGGGTCGAGGCGCCGCCGGAGATGCCCCTGTTGTGGGCGCTACGGGACGAGCTCGGGTTGGTCGGCACCAAATTCGGCTGCGGCGCGGGGCTGTGCGGCGCCTGCACCGTGCATCTCGATGGCGCCGCGGTGCGCGCCTGCCAGACCGCGATCGGCGATGTCGGGAGTGCCAAGATCGTCACGATCGAAGGCATCGGACGGACCGATGTCGGCGCGCGGCTGCAGCAGGCCTGGCTGGCGCTCGACGTGATGCAATGCGGCTACTGCCAGGCCGGGCAGATCATGTCCGCCGCGGCGCTGCTGACCAACACGCCAGCGCCCGATGAGGCCGACATCGACGACGCCATGGCCGGCAATCTCTGTCGCTGCGGCACCTACACCCGGATCCGCGCCGCCATTCTCAAGGCGGCGGAGCGGAAATCCGCGGCAGGGGGGGCCGGCTGATGGGATACGTTCGCACAGATGCGGGGATAGGCCGGCGCGCCTTCCTCAAGACCTCGCTGCTGGTCGGCGGCGGGCTGATGATCGAGGCCACGCTGCCGCGGCTGGCGGCGGCGGATGAGGCGGGCGGCACGCTCGGTGCCTTCGTCGCCATCGCGCCGGACGGGCGGGTGACGATCACCGGCAAGAACCCGGAGATCGGCCAGGGCATCAAGACCTCCCTGCCAATGATCATCGCCGACGAACTCGACGTCGATTGGGACCAGGTCACCGTGACCCAGGCGATGGTGAACGAGGCGGCCTATGGCGGGCAGACGGCTGGCGGCAGCATGGCCACGCCCACCAACTGGATGCCGATGCGCCAGGTCGGCGCCACCGTGCGGGCGCTGCTGGTCGCGGCAGCGGCGCAGCGCTGGGACGTCGCGCCCGACAGCATCACCACCCGGTCCGGCCGGCTGCTGCACGCGGCCAGCGGGCGCAGCCTCGGCTATGGCGAGGTCGCCTCGGCGGCGGCCGGGATGCCGGTGCCCGACCCGAAGACGCTGGTGCTGAAGGATCCTTCGGCCTTCCGCATCATCGGCCACCCGACCGGCGGCTGCGACAGCCCGCGCATCGTCAGGGGCGAGCCGATCTTCGGCATCGACACCCGGCTGCCCGGCATGCTGTACGCGGTGTATGAGCGCTGCCCGGTGTTCGGCGGCACCCTGAAATCGGCGACTCTCGACGCCGTCCGGGCCAGCCCCGGCGTGCGCCAGGTGTTCACGGTCAAGGGCAATGGCCGGGCGGAAAGCCTGGTCGATGGCGTGGCCATCCTGGCGACCAACTGGTGGCTGGCCAACCAGGCCCGCGACGCGCTGCAGGTCGAATGGGACGAAGGGCCCGGCGCGGCGCAGGGCACCGACAGCTACGATTCCCAGGCCAAGGCGCTGCTGGAGGGCGGCAAGCCGCAGGGCGAGACCTATCGCGCCGGCGATGCCGACGGCGCCATGGCCGGTGCCGCCAAGCGGATCACGGCGGATTACGCCTACCCGTTCCTGTCGCACGCGCCGCTGGAGCCGCAGAACTGCACCGCGCTGTACCAGGACGGCAAACTGGAGCTGTGGGCACCGTCGCAGCTGCCGGAACGGGGACGTGGCCTGGTGGCCGACGCGCTGGGCCTCAAGCCCGACGCCATCACCATGCACATGCCGCGCATCGGCGGCGGCTTCGGCCGGCGGCTGATGAACGACTATGTGGTCCAGGCGGCGGCGATCGCGCGGCAGGTGCCGGGCACGCCGGTGAAGTTGCTGTGGAACCGGACGGAGGACTTCCAGCACGATTTCTACCGGCCGGCCGGCTGGCATCGCTTCACCGCCGGCTTCGATGCCGGCAACAAACCGGTCGCCTTCGCCGACCATTTCGTCACCCTGATGAAGGGCGACAAGCCGACCTCCGGCGGCGAGTTCGACTTCCAGGAGCTGCCGGCGCTGCTGGTGCCCAACCTGCTGTACAGCCAATCCGGCATCGACAGCGTGGTGCCGACCGGCCCGATGCGGGCGCCGCGTTCGAACGCACTGGCCTGGGCGTTCCAGTCCTTCCTCGACGAGGTTGCGCTGGCGGCGGGGACTGACCTGCCCGGCCTGACGCTTGGCCTGCTGGGCGAGTCGCGACTGCTGCCGCTGCGGCCGGGGGCCCGGATCGCGTTCCACACTGGCCGGGCCCGTGGCGTGATCGAGAAGGTGCTGGCGATGGCTGATTGGCAGGCCAAGCCGGCCGCGGCCGACAGCGCCAAGGGCTTCGCCTTCTACTTCTGCCATCTCGGCTATTTCGCCGAGGTGGTCGAGGCCTCGGTGGCGGCGGACGGCACGGTGCGGGTGCCGCGGGTCTGGGTGGCCGGTGACATCGGCAGCCAGGTCGTCAACCCGTCCGGCGCGCTGAACCAGGCGCGCGGGTCGATCATCGACGGGCTGGGCCAGGCCCTGGGTGGGCTGGCGATCCGGCTGACCGGCGGCCGGGTCGAACAGGAGAATTTCGACACCTACCCGCTGCCGCGGACGCCGGGCCTGCCGGACATCCAGGTCGAGTTCGTGACCACCGACTTCCCGCCGACCGGCCTGGGCGAACCGACCCTGCCGCCGGTGATCCCGGCGCTGTGCAACGCCATCTTCACGGTGACGGGCAAGCGCATCCGGCAGCTGCCGATCGACACCGCCGGGTTCAAGCGACCGGCATAAGGCGGTCAGGATTTGGGCTGGGTTCGCAGCACGCGAGCCCAGCCTGACGTTCTGGAAGCCTCCCTTCCCCTGTCATTGCCGGGCTTGACCCGGCAATCCAGAGACTGTCGACAGCTTCTGGATGCCCGGATCAAGTCCGGGCATGACAGTCATGGGGATTTCCTGCTGCTTTGTCGGGTAAGGCACAAACAGAAAGGGGCGGCCCGCAGGCCGCCCCTTGTCTTGTCCGCCGAAGCCGAAGCCTCAGTTGGCGTCGGCCTGGCGCTGCTGCTCTTCGCGCGACAGCTCCTGGCCGGTCTGCTGGTCGATGAACTTCATCGACAGCTTGATCTTGCCGCGGTCGTCGAAGCCGAGGACCTTGACCTTGACCTCGTCGCCGACCTTCAGCACGTCCGCCACCTTGGCGACGCGGCCCGGCCGCATCTCCGAGATGTGGACGAGGCCGTCGCGGCTGCCCAGGAAGTTGACGAAGGCGCCGAAATCGACGGCCTTCACCACCTTGCCGTTATAGATCTTGCCGACCTCGGGCTCGGCGACGATGCCCTTGATCCAGTTGATCGCCGCCTCGGCCGCCGTCTCGTCGACCGCCGCCACCTTGATGGTGCCGTCGTCCTCGATGTCGATCTTGGCGCCGGTGGTCTCGGTGATCTCGCGGATCACCTTGCCGCCGGTGCCGATGACTTCGCGGATCTTGTCCTTCGGGATCTGGAAGGTGGTGATGCGCGGGGCGTTCTTGTTGACCTCGCCGCGGGCACCCGCCAGCGCCTTGGCCATCTCGCCCAGGATGTGGACGCGGCCTTCGCGGGCCTGCTCCAGGGCGATCTTCATGATCTCCTCGGTGATCG
>NZ_JBYRFX010000307.1:0-2461 GCF_057815775.1 Inquilinus sp. | reverse complement strand
ACACCGCCGTGCCAAGCGACTGGCGCATCTCCGACCCCGCACCGGTCGCCACCACCAGCGGCGCGACGCCGAGGATGAAGGCGAAGGACGTCATCAGGATCGGCCGCAGCCGGGTGCGTGCCGCCCGCACCGCCGCCTCGGCCGGGGTGGCGCCCTCATCCTCCGCCTGGCGGGCGAATTCGACGATCAGAATGGCGTTCTTGGCGGCGAGCCCGACCAGGACCACGAAGCCGATCTGGGCCAGCACGTCGATCGGCATGCCGCGCAGCCCCAGCCCGGTGACCGATGCCAGCAGGCACATCGGCACGATCAGCACCACCGCGAGCGGCAGCTTCCAGCTCTCATACTGGGCGGCCAGGACCAGGAACACGAACAGGGCGGCAGCACCGAACACCAGCAGGGTCGGCGTGCCCTGCTGTTGCTGCTGGAAGGCCAGCTCGGTCCATTCGAAGCCGATGCCGTGCGGCAGGACCTCGTGCGCCAGCTCCTCCATCCGCTTCAGCGCGGTGCCGGTGGCGACGCCGGGGGCGGCGACACCCTGGACCTCGGCCGCCGGGAACAGGTTGTAGCGCGGCACGCGATACGGCGCGGTCTCGGCCTGCAGCCGGGCCACCGTGCCGATCGGCACCATCTCACCCGAGGCGTTGCGGGCCTTGAGGCGCGAGATGTCCCCGGCGTTCTGGCGGAAGCTGCCATCGGCCTGGGCGATGACCTGGAAGGTGCGGCCGAGATAGTTGAAGTCGTTCACGTACTGCGAGCCGAGATAGACCTGCAGCGTCTGGAACACGTCTGTCGGCGTCAGTCCGACCTTCTGGGCTTTCACCCGGTCGATGTCGGTGTAGATCGAGGGCGAGCGGGTGCTGAACAGGGTGAAGGCGCCGCCGATCGCCGGGTCCTTGTTGGCGGCGGCGACCAAGGCCTGCGCCGCCTTGGCCAGCGCGTCGGAGCCAAGGCCCGCCTGGTCCTGCAGCATCATCTTGAAGCCGCCGGCGCTGCCGATGCCTTGCACCGGCGGCGGCGGGATGGTCAGGACATAGGCGTCCTGGATCACCGAGAGGCGCTTGCGCAGATCGGCCAGCACCGTGTTCGCGGTGACGCCGTCGATGTGGTGGTTGTAGAGCGACGGCAGGCCCGAGAAGATCGTCCCGGCATTGGACGCGACGGTGAAGGTGGTGGCGTCGAGACCCGCGAAGGGCGCGGCGTGTTCGATGCCCGGCGTCGTCAGGATAATCTCGGTCGCCTCCTTCACCACCGCTTCGGTGCGGTCCAGCGTCGCGCCGGGGGGAAGCTGCACCACGGTGATGAGGTAGCCCTGGTCCTGCTCCGGAATGAAGCCGGTCGGGGTGCGGGCGAACTGGACGCCGGTGAGGGCCACCAGGCCGACATAGAGGATGAGCACCACCACCGTCGCCCGGATCAGGCGGCGCGCCAGGCCGCCATAGCCGTTCGACAGCCGGTCGAAGCCGCGGTTGAAGCGGCCGAAGCCGGCCTGCAGCAGGCGGCGGCCTAGATTGGGCCGCGCCACCTGGTGCGGGTCATGCGCCTTGAACAGCACGGCGCACAGCGCCGGGCTGAGGGTCAGCGACACGAAGCAGGAGATGACGGTCGAGGCCGCGATCGTGACCGCGAACTGGCGGAAGAACTCACCGGTGATGCCGGACAGGAACGCGGACGGCACAAACACGGCACACAGGGTCAGCGCGATCGCGATCAGCGCGCCGCCGACCTCGTCCATCGTCTTGTGCGCGGCCGCCGCCGGCGACATGCCGCGATGCAGGTTGCGCTCGACATTCTCGACCACGACGATCGCGTCGTCGACCACGATGCCGACGGCCAAGACCAGGCCGAACAGCGACAGATTGTTCAGCGAGATGCCCAGGGCGTAGAGCACCGAGAACGTGCCAACCAGCGACACCGGGATGGCGATGACCGGGATGATTGCGGCCCGCCAGCTCTGCAGGAACACGAAGACGACGACGACGACGAGCAGGATCGCCTCGAAGATCGTCTCGATCACCTGGTCGACGGATTTGCCGATGAAGATCGTCGGGTCGTAGATGACCTTGTAGTCCAGGCCCGGCGGGAACTCCTTCGCCAGCGTCCCCATGGTGCCCAGGACTTCACTCTCCACCGCCAACGAGTTCGCCCCGGGCTGGGCGAAGATCAGCAGCGGCAGGCCCGGGCCCCGGTCCATGTAGCTGGTCGATCCGTAATCCGCGGCGCCGATCTCGACCCGGCCGATGTCGCGGACACGGGTGACCCGGCCCTCGTCGTCGGACTTCACCACGATGTCGGCGAACTGGTCGGGCGTGGACAGCCGGCCCAGGGTCTGGACGTTGATCTGGTACGCCTCCTTCGACTGCACCGGAGGCTGGTTCAGGATGCCGGCGGAGACCTGCAGGTTCTGCGCCCGCAAGGCGGCCAGCACCTCGCTGGCGTTGAGGTTGTGGGCCGCGACCTT
>NZ_JBYRFX010000306.1:0-1518 GCF_057815775.1 Inquilinus sp. | reverse complement strand
ATGCGCCTGATGGTTCTCGCCCTCGACGGCGTTTTCGACACCGGCCTGACGGTGTTCCTGGACATGTTCTCGACCGCGAACGAGCTGGCGGCGATGCAGGGAGCCGCCTCCCCTCCGTTCGAGATCAGCCTCGTGGGGGTGCGGCCGCAGATCCGCACCGCGCATGGCCTGACGGCGAGTGTCGAGCTGGCCGATAATACGAAGGCACCGGACTGGGTGGTGGTGCCGGCGCTGAACACCAAGCAGCCGGAGCGGCTGGTCGCGGCGCTGGGGCGGCCGGACGTGCTCGACGCGATGGCGCAGCTGCGCGCCTGGCAGGCCGCCGGCAGCGGCGTGGCGGCCGCCTGCATCGGCACCTTCCTGCTGGCCGAAGCCGGGCTGCTGGACGGCCTGGAGGCGACCACCACCTGGTCGCTGGCGCCCCTGTTCCGCCAGCGCTACCCGGATGTCCGGCTGGACGACCAGCGGATGATCGTTCCCGCCGGCCGCATTGTCACCGCCGGCGCCGCCATGGGCCATCTGGACCTGGCGCTGTGGCTGATGCGGCAGGCCAGCCCCGAGATAGCGGCGGTGGTCGCGCGCTTCATGCTGGTCGACCGGCGGCCCTCCCAGGCCCAGTACATCATCCCCAACCACCTGGCCCATGCCGACCCGCTGATCGAGCGCTTCGAGCGCTGGGCCCGCGACAACCTGGCCGCGGGCTTCTCGCTGCAGGAGGCGGCGAAGGCGCTGGCCGTCGGCCCCCGCACCCTGCAGCGCCGCACCGAGGCGGTGATCGGCAAGTCGCCCCTCGCCTTCTTCCAGGACATGCGGGTCGAACACGCGCAGCACCTGATCTCGATCGGGCGCGACCTGGAACAGGTCACCACCGACGTCGGCTATGCCGATTCCGCGACCTTGCGCAGCCTGCTGCGCCGCCGCCTCGGCCGCGGCGTACGCGAGCTGCGGGCCGAGATGCAGCTTTAGGGCTGCCCGTTCCCCGGCCGGCCCGCGCCGTAGCGGAGCCCGTCGACCAGGAGGGCGACCATGCGCTCCGGCCGGCCGGCCCCGGCATTGCGGGCCGACATGCACAGGCTGGCCACGGCGTATAGAAGTTCATCCACTTCGACATCGGCGCGGACCTCGCCGGCGGCGATTGCAGCGTCGAGCAGCGTGCGCAGGGCAGGCCGAAGCCGCTGCTCGAAGTGACCCGGCAGGGCGTCGAACGCCGGATCCCCCGAGTGCAGCACCTTGGCGAGCCCCCGTTTGGCGGCGATGAAGACAGCATATCGCTGCATCCACTTCGCCAGGGCCTCGAAGGGCTCATTCTCGGCCGCCAGGGCCGACGCCGCATCGGCGCAGGCGTCGATCTCACGGCGGAAGACCGCGGCGATCAGATCGGCGCGCTGCGGAAAATGGCGGTAGAGGGTGCCGATTCCGACGCCAGCCTTCTCGGCGATCTCGCGGATCGGGGCGTCCACGCCGGAGGTCGAGAACACCGCCAGGGCCGTCTGCAGCAGCGCGTCGATGTTGCGCTGC
>NZ_JBYRFX010000305.1:0-1553 GCF_057815775.1 Inquilinus sp. | reverse complement strand
GATTCGGTCTACGCCCCGGTCGGCAGCGCCATCCGCATCGTCGCGGGCAACGACCCGGCCGAGGTCGCGATCGGCGGCGGCATCAGCACCGAGCGCCACCCCGCCTTCCGCATCCCGCCGGAGGAGGTGGCGATGGTCGATGTCGGGTCGCTGGGCACCCACAGCCACCGCCGCATCTTCCACATCCTCGGCCAGAACGGGCAGGGGCGTACCGGGCGGCTGCTGGTCAGCGAGCTCTATGCCGATGATGGCTGCTGGAACGGCTATCCGCCGCACAAGCACGACACCGACGTGTCGACCGCCGGCGGGGTGCAGGAAACCGCGCATGACGAGCTGTACCACTTCCGCTACGACCCGCCGACCGGCTTCGGCGCGCAGCTGATCTATGAGGATGAGGGCGACCCCAAGGCCTATCTGACCCGCGACGGCGACACCTTCACGGTCGACCGCGGCTATCACCCGACCGTCACCTCGCCGGGCCACCGCGCCTATATCTTCACCGTCATGGTCGGCAAGACCCAGCGCGGCCTGGTGCAGCATTTCGACCCGGCGCATGCCCATCTGATGGACCAGATCCCGGGCATCCAGGCGATGCGTGACAAGTTCAAGTGAGCGCGGGCACCCTGTTCGACCTGGCCGGCAAGCGGGCGCTGGTCACCGGTTCGTCCCGCGGGCTCGGCCTGGCCGTCGCCGCCGCCCTCGGCCGCCACGGCGCCACCGTGATCCTGAACGGCCGGGACGAGGGGCCGCTGCTCGCCACGGTCGGCAAGCTGCGCGACGAGGGCATCGACGCCCATGCCGCCCGGTTCGACCTGACCGACCCGGAGGCCGCGGCCAAGGCGATCCAGGACGCGGCCGGGGCCGTCGGCGCGATCGACATCCTGGTCAACAACGCCGGCGTCCAGCTGCGCAAGCCGTTCCTCGACTTCGCGCTCGAGGATTGGCGGATGATCCTGGACGTCCACCTGATCGGCAGCGTCGTGGCGGCCAAGGCGGTGCTGCCGGGCATGGTCGAGCGCCAGGCCGGCAAGATCATCAACATCTGCTCGCTGATGAGCGAGCTGGGCCGGCCGACCATCGCGCCCTACGCCTCGGCCAAGGGCGCCTTGAAGATGCTGACCCGCAACCTCGCGGTGGAATTCGCCCGGCACAACATCCAGGTCAACGGCATCGGCCCCGGCTATTTCGCCACCGAGCTGAACCGCGCTTTGATGGACGACCCGGAGTTCGACGCCTTCGTCAGGCGCCGCACCCCGGCCGCGCGCTGGGGCCATCCGGACGAGCTGGGCGGCGCCGCCGTGTTCCTGGCCTCCACCGCCTCCGACTTCGTCAACGGCCAGATCATCTACGTCGATGGCGGCCTTCTCGCCTCGGTGTAGGTGCGGCCAGGGCAGGAGAGCGGGCGTCCTTTGCGTTGCCTTTCCCGCCCACGAAACCTGTTCAGACCGACTTTCCATTTGGCCGTCATTCCCGCGAAAGCGGGAATCTCTTGCGGATCAAAGCGCTGGGAGATCCCCGCTTTCGCGGGGATGACGAATTGAGAGACCAAGGAG
>NZ_JBYRFX010000304.1:0-14865 GCF_057815775.1 Inquilinus sp. | reverse complement strand
GCCGCCATAGAGAGAGTCGCTGCCGGCGCCGCCGCGGAGCTGGTCGTCGCCGGCGTCGCCCCGCAATTCGGTCGAACCGGCATCGCCGACAAGGACGTCGTCATGGGAGGAACCGTGCAGCGATTCGATGGCCGCCAGCCTGTCGCCCTCGGCATCCCCCCCGCTGCCGAGGCCCGTCAGGAGGGAGACTCGAACCCCCGCCGTCGAGGCCTCGTAGGTGACGGTGTCGGTCCCCTCCCGCCCGTCGAGGATGTCGGCACCCGCCCCGCCGTCGATGATATTCGCCGCGGCGTCCCCTCGCAGGATATCGGCGCGGGCCGTTCCGATCAGCCCTTCGATGCCGGTGAGCGTGTCGCCCAGGGCATCGCCCGCACTGCCGGTGCCCTTGGCGAGGTCGACCGCCACGGCGGCGGTGGCGGTGGCGTAGGAGGCGGTGTCGAAACCGTCGCCGCCATCGAGCGCATCGGCCCCGCCGGCGCCGATGAGAATGTCGGCGCCCGCGCTGCCCCGCAGCACGTTCTGCTGGGCATTGCCGGACAGAATGTCGTCAAAGGATGACCCGGTCACGATCTCGATGCTGATGAGGGTATCGCCGCCGGCCCCGCCGGTGCTGGTGCCTGCCGCCAGATCGACCGTCACGCCAATGCCTTGCGAGCCGGCATAGGCGACGGTGTCGATGCCGGCGCCGCCATCGATCAGGTCGGCGCCGGCGCCGCCATCGAGGATATCGTTGCCGCCGCCGCCATGGAGAATATCGTCGCCGTTACCGCCGCGCAGAAGATTGTTGCTGTCATTGCCGGTCAGGTTGTCGGCATAGATCGAGCCGAAAATGTTCTCGATGTTCCGGAGGGTGTGGTCGTGGCCATCGCTGTTAGCGAGACCTGTCGCGAGGTTGGCCGTGGTGCCATACATGTAAGTGTAAAACATCGTATCGACGCCACTGCCACCATCGAAGACAGTTCCGGAAATCGTAGGTATATAAGCAGTGAACGAATCATTGCCCCCCAGGCCGTTGACGACGTCACCTGGCGATCTGGCGATCAGTGTATCATTGCCATCCGTGCCGTTGATGATTGCCATGGCGCTTCCCTTCCGTATGAAGATTAATTCCGATCACCGCAGCACGGTGCGCCGCCTTTCGCACACGGCGCTTTCGCTGCAGGCGAGGCGTCGTCCACCCCTGGCGGCGTCAGAGCACGAAGTCGGCGGCGACGAGGGCGATGTTGCCGGAGAGAACGATGTTGAAGTCGGAGACGCCGTCGCCGTTGATGTCGCCGCCGATGATGGTGGTGCTGCCGGAGAAGGCGTAGTGCAACTCGCCGGCGGTGAAGCTGTAGGCGGCGCTGCCGATGAAGTGGAAGGCCTGGTCGCCGGCGGCATTGCTGCGGGCGTCGATCGCCGACAGGTCGATCCTGTCGCCCTGGGTGTGGCTGAAATCGGTGATGCGGTCGGCATTGGCGCCGGCTGCGGTGTGGCTGGCGGCGGAGAACACGAAGCGGTCGGCGCCGCCGCCGCCTTGCAGCACGTCCTTGCCGGCCCAGCCGTTCAGCACGTTCGATCCGGCATCGCCGTACAGCCCGTCGTTGAAGTTCGAACCGTTGACGTTCTCGGCTTCGATATAGTCGCCCTGGGCGTCACCGCCGCTGCCGGCCCGGCTGGTCAGGCTGACCGTCACGCCGGCTGAGCTGTCGGTGTAGGTGACGGTGTCGATGCCGTCGCCGCCGATCAGCCGGTCGGCGCCGGCGCCGCCGCGGAGGGTGTCGTTGCCGGCGAGGCCCTGCAGGATGTTGGCGCCGGCATCGCCGGTCAGGCTGTCGCTGCCCAGGCTGCCATTGACGTTCTCGATGCTGATGAAGACGTCGCCCTGGGCGTTGCCGCCCGTTGCCGCGCCGGTGGCGAGGTTGATGGTGACCGCGACGCTGCTTTCGGAATAGCTGACGGTGTCGCTGCCGGCACCGCCATCCAGCCGGTCGGCCCCGGCGCCGCCGCGAAGGACATCATTGCCAGCGCCGCCGGACAGGGTGTTGGCGCCGGCATCGCCGGTGAGGCTGTCGGAGAAGGCCGAGCCGACGATGTTTTCGATATTGATCAGTCGGTCGCCCTCGGCGTCGCCGCCATGGCTGGTGCCGGTCAGGCTGGCCGTGACGCCGGTGGACGACGCGGAATAGTCCGCGGTGTCGATGCCATCGCGGCCGTCGAGATAATCGGCCCCGGCGCCGCCGGTCAGAATGTTGGCGCCGGCGTCGCCGTAGAGGCTGTCGTTGAAAGCCGAGCCGATCAGGTTCTCGATGCTTGTCAGGGTATCGCCCTGGGCGTCACCGCCGCTGCCGGTGTGGCTGGTCAGGCTGACGGTCACGGCCACGCTGCTGCCGGCATAGCTCGCCGTGTCGTTGCCGACCCCGCCATCCAGCGTGTCCGCCCCGGCCCCGCCCTGAAGCACATCGTCGCCGCCCGAGCCTTGCAGCGCGTCCGCGGCGGCCGACCCCGTCAACACGTCGGCCACCGCCGTGCCGATGACGACGCCGATATTGGTCAAATGGTCGCCTTCGGCGTCGCCGCCATGGCCTTCACCGGTGGCCAGGTTGATGCTGACCCCCACCGTTCCCCCGGCATAGGTCGCCGTGTTGCGGCCGAGACCGCCATCCATCGTGTCGGCTCCGGCCCCACCCTGGAGCACATCGTCGCCGTCACTGCCGAAGAGCTGGTCGTTCCCGCCACCGCCGATCAGGACATTGGCGAGTGCGTTGCCGTAGAGCGTGTCGGCGAAGGCAGACCCGGTCAGGTTCTCGATGCCGGTCAGCGTGTCGCCCTGGGCATCACCACCCGTCCCCGTCCCCGTCACGGGGCGGAGGTCGACGGTCACGGCCGCGGCGCTGGTGCTATAGCTGGCAGTGTCGATGCCGTCATTGCCCTCCAGCCGGTCCGCCCCGGCGCCGCCGATCAGGACGTCGCCGCCGCCGAAGCCCTGCAGCACGTCGGCGCCGGCCGATCCCAGAAGCAGATCGGCGCCCTGCGTCGCGATCAGCGAGAGCCTGAATCCGTCGGTCTGGCCGTTCGTGTCGCCCGGAACCAGGTTGGTTGCATTGCTGGAAAACACCACGGTGTGGCCATCGGCGCTGATCTCGGGATGCACCGAATCACCGTTGGCCTCATGGCCATCGATCGTCAGCGACAGCCGGATCACCACGCCGGTCACCATATCGCGCAGGAAGATGTCGGTGTGCCCGTTGGTGTCGCCGTCGACGAGATTGCTCGCATCGCTTTGGAAGACGACGTAGCGCCCATCGCCGGATATCGAAGCCCAGGAAGATTCGCCATTCGCCTGCCCGCCACCCGAGGCAACCGATACCCGTGTCGTCGTGCCCAGCACCGTATCCCGCACGAAGATATCGTTGGCGCCATTGGTATCGCCCGCGGCGAGGTTGGAGGCCGTGCTGTCGAAGACGACAAAGCGACCGTCGCCCGAAATGGCATCCAATGACGACGGCCCATTGGCCTGCCCGCCATCCGTGGCAACGGAAATCCTGGTTGTCGTGCCCAGCGCAAGGTCGCGGACGAACACGTCCGACAGGCCATTCGTGTCGCCGGCCACCAGATTGGTCGCGACACTCCCGAAGCCGACGAACCGGTCGCTCGCCGACAAGATGCCGCCATAGGAGAAGCCATTGGCCTGGCTGCCATCATTGCCAACCGAAACCCGGGTGACTGCGCCGGACATCACGTCTCGCAGAAAAATATCCTGCGCATTATTGGTATCCCCAGAGATGATACTGGTTGAGTCAGTTTCCAGTAAAATCCAATGACCATCTTGAGAAATATTTCCGACAAAGGAAGCCACATGATATGGGTAAGTGGCATAATCTGTGTATATCGTCTTCTCTTCTCCAGTATATTTATCAAATAATAAGACATTTGTGTATTCGCTATAAGATTCTTTATATATGCTGCTAAATTCCTCAGTGTACAATATATATCTTCCGTCATCAGAAATTGACGCTCCGGAATATTTCAAAACATCCGCGCCATAGGGGGTGCTATTGGATACCCCACCCTGGCGCTTGAAAACCTCCTCGCCATTCTGGTCAAAAACGGCGATGCTGTAATAGGACTGTGCCGTGACCTGGTCGCCACCGGCAGAGATATCGGACGTATATTGATAAGTATCTCCCAGCGGAAAATCGGGTGAGAGCTCAATCAGCGATGTCCGGTTGATGGTCGTCATCTGACATTCTCCAGCAGTAAGTTGGATTTGTTTTCTAATATAGCAAAATATGTATGATATTTATGATGCTGGAGGTCAGCATAGCGCCCCGCCGGCCCCGCGTCACCCCGACTGGGACTCAATTCCCTGTCGCCCCACGCCTCCAGAGAGCTGAAGGCCGGGGCAACGATCGACCTCGTCGGCGAGACCCATCAGGCCGATCGGACCGCAGATCACCGTTTCGGTCGGGCTCAGACGCCCTGCTGGCAGCAGGCGACCCAGGATGTGACCACCTCGGCGATCTGACGCCGGCCGGCCGTGAACGGGTGCAGGTAGTCGTTCAGTTCGATCGTCTTCATCTGGCTGTCGGGGTCGACCGAGACCGTCACGTTCGACGACCCCTCCACCACGAACCCGCCATTGGGCGACATATGCGCCCACAGGGCGACGCACCACAGCCTGGTGTCGCCGCCCGCGCGCTTGTCCCTGACATAGACCATCAGGGCGCGGATCGCGTCCTTGTACTCATCGTCCCAGACCGGATTGGAGGTCCCGGTCTCGGCGGGACGGGGGAAGAACAGGCCGATCTGGGCATTCGGCGCCGCCGTGCGGCATTGCTGGTAGATGATGTCCAGCGCGTCCGCGATGCTGTTCAGGCTGTCCGGCGACGGCAGGCCCCAGATGTCGTTGGTGCCGAGGTTGACCGCGATGAAATCCGGCGACGCCAGGCTGAACTTCGTGAGGTAGTCGGCGTAGTCGAAGATGTAGCCGTTCTTGACGAAGCCCGGCGGATCGCCGTCGACGGCCGGGCGGATGAACGGGTTGTACGCCCATTTGCCGCTGGGGTTGGCCTGCACGCTGTCGCGGGCGTTGTAGTCGGGAACGCTGACGATCGGGGCCTTGGCGGTGGTGGCATAGGTGATGTCGCTGGCCTTCGCCTGCACCCGGGCCTCGCCGAGCGATCCGACGTTGTTCATCGTCCCGATCATCTGGACGGTGTAGCCGAGATTCTGCAGTTCCAGCTTGGTGTAGTTGACGACGTCGTTCGCCCAGATCGAGTCGCCGACCATCGCCACCCGCATGCTGCCGCTGTAGGGCGCCGCCGCCGTGTGGCCGTGGACGGAGCGGGCATATCGGTAGTTCGCCCGGCGCGTGCTGGTCGTGTCCCGGTATCGCCGGACGATGAGATTGAGCAGCGGCGGGCCGACGCGCGCCGGGTCGAGTTCGATCGACTGGCCGACGCTGTCCTTCAGGAACGGCTTCCGCACGATGCCCGAGCGCTGGCTCTCGACCGTGAGCACGTATGATTTCCCGGTGCTTTCGGTCTGCTGGATGCTGTCGGGATAGAGGTCGAGCGGGATCCCTTCGGCCAGGAACATGTCGTCGGCGTACAGGATTTCGATCGGCGGTGCCCGCCGGCGCTTTTCCGGCGCCGTCACGCCATCGGCGGGGGCCCGTGTCGGGACATCAGATTTGCTCAACAGGACGCTCCCATTTTCGACTGAGACTCGAACCGCTTCAATCGTGGGGCGCTCGGCCCTTTGGCGCCTTCAGCCGATGCCCGAGGTCACGGGCATCGCTGTCAAAGCCCGGGATCAACCACCCCTCTAAGCAGCATTCGTCGCGCTGGCGGGCCGCGCGGCCGCCGAATGGATCACATCTTCGAACCGGTCCGTGATCCTGCCGATCTCGAACGTATCTTCCGCATAGTGCCGGGCCGCCCGGGCATACCCAAGGCGGGCCTCGGTGTTGCCGATGAGATCCAAGGCGGCGGAGACGAATGCCTTGTCGTCGTCCGGGTCGACGACGATTCCGAGTTTACCCTGATCGACGATCCGCGCCGCCAGATTCTCGCGCGGCACCGACAGCAGCACCGACCGCCCGGCACACAGGTATGACAGGAGCTTCGACGGCACCGAGAAGATGCCGGCTTCCTTCTCGATCAGGACAACCAGGACATCTGCCGTGGCCAGCATCTGGGCGAAGTCCGCGACCGACTGGAACGGCAGCGAGATGAGGTTCTTCAACCCGGCGCGGCCGGCTTCGTCGCGAATATAATCCGCACCGACGCCCTCGGATGCCACCAGGATCCTGACGTCGTCGAGGCCCGCCGCCGCGACTGCGACGTCGACGATTTTCTGGGGATTGTGCTTGAGCCCAAGGGTGCCGGCATAGAGAACGACCCGATTCTCCGTCAGGCCAAGCCGCCGCGCCCAATCATTTGCCTTGTCCCCGACGGGAATATCCTGGATCGGAGCCCAGTTCGGAATGACGTGGATCTTGGACGCATCGACATGCCAGTCCCGCAGGATAGGGACGAAATCATCAGAAATTGCGACCACCGCATCGCTCTGGCGCAGCATGCGCCTTTCTTTGCGGCCGTAGGCGGCGGCGACCAGGCGATAGGCAAAATGCCGCTTGCCGAGGATCTTCTCCATCGCCACCGAGATGATGTCCTGCAACCAGAACACGAAGCGCACATCCGCGCGCCGCGCCTCGGCCATCAGCCTGGTCTGGGCATCGAGCGGCATGTTCGCGGACACGATGACATCGGGCTGGAAGCGCCGGCACCGGGCGGCGAACAGCTTGCCCATCTGTGCCTCCTGCCGGCGGCGCTGGACAAGATTCATCCGGGCGACCGGCACCCCTGTCGCAAGCCCCTCGACGGCAAAGGTATCGGGGTCGGCGGCAAGGCGTCCGACCGCTCCTTTGGGTCCGACCAGATCGGCCGAATACAGGTGCAGGACATCGTGCCCCCGGCTGGCCAGGGACCGGCTGAGCTGGACCTGAAACGGGTGACCAGCGTAGTCACAGATCGCAATCCGCATTTCGTCTCAAAATCCCCTCGGATCGGACCCGTGCCGGGGCGGGAGAGCTTGGCCGCCCGAACGTCAAAATCATCTCAATGATCGAGCGGACGACGGCGCGGGAAGCGCCGTCGTCCAACTTTATCATTTATGCAGCCACGCCCAGCTTCTGCCGAAGGCTGAGAACCTGCCGCTCGATCCACGGATAGGTCTGCCGCAGACCGGCCTCGAGGCTGTTGCTCGGCGCCCAGCCCAGCATCTTCGTGATCAGCTCAGTGTGCGAATTCCGGCCGCGCACGCCGGTGGGTCCCGGAATATTCCGGATCCGGATGTCCTTCTGGCCGATCTTCGTCACCAGATGCACGAGCTGGTTGATCGAGACCATCTCCTCGGAGCCGATGTTCACCGGGCCGGAGAAGTTGGAACGGGTCAGCCGGATCGTGCCTTCGATGCACTCGTCGATGTACAGGAAGGACCGCGTCTGCTCACCGTCGCCCCAGACCTCGATCTCACCGCCATCCGCCGCTTCCGCGACCTTGCGGCAGATCGCGGCCGGGGCCTTCTCGCGGCCACCCGCCCAGGTGCCCTCGGGCCCGAAGATATTGTGGTAGCGGGCAACCCGGGCCTTGAAGCCGTGGTTCTTCTGGTACGCCAGGTACAGCCGCTCGCTGAACAGCTTCTCCCAGCCATACTCGCTGTCGGGATTGGCCGGATACGCGCTGTCCTCGCGCGTCACGGGCGCCTGGGGATCGCGCTGATTGTGTTCCGGATACATGCAGGCGGACGACGAATAGAAGATCGTCTTGCTGTTCCGCCGATAGGCGGCATCCAGGACATTCAGATTAATCGTGGCCGAGTTGTGCATGATCTCGGCATCATTTTCTCCGGTGAAAATGAAGCCTGCGCCACCCATATCGGCCGCCAGCTGATAGATCTCATCAAACTTGCGGTCGATGATCGAGCGGCAATTTTGCGGATCCCGGAGATCGGCAACGATGAAATCGTCAGCCTCGGTCTCCGAGAATTCCGGGTATTTGAGGTCGGCGGCGCGGACCCAGAAGCCCTCTTTCTTGAGCCGCTTGACCAGGTGAGACCCAATAAAACCGCCGCCGCCCAATACGAGTGCTGTCTTCACTGCAGATCCCCTTTTTGTTCCGCGTGCGAACATCGAGAACACTTCCGATGCTCGAGTTCCGCTAGCTCGGTCTCGACTCCAGCGCACCAGCCGTCGAATTGGATGCGCGCTGCCTGGCCGAGCCGCGAGTTTTTAGCAATCCCGACAATTCCAGACCAACTTCTGCCAGCAGGCCCGCCGCCCGTCAAATCCGAAAATGCGGCGCCCACCCTTCCTCCGCACATATGAGATCCACCGGATACATTCGACTCGGCCTTCATCCAGAGGCATACCAATGAATAACTGCCGGTCGTTTTCCATATATTCCATTCCGGCAAATTCGTTTCGAAGTGTTATTCCAATAAATCATCAGAGGCCTATTTTTTCCTACCACCCGACTTCAATTCCAGGCCTGCCCGCAAGAAGGCGGCCGACCCAGCCGGGCCGTCGTGCCGGTTTCATCACGCCCATAAGCGCAAGGCCCTGTCAAAGATCCATTGTTCACCGAATAATGGCATTCATCGGACCATCGGCGGGCAACATCGTGATCGGTGCCGTCTTCAGTCCCCGCGACCGGAAGATGTGGAAAACGGCACGCCCGCTTCGGCCGCCAGAGCCAGGGCCCGGTCCAGGCTGGCCGCAATGGCCGCCCGATCGATGACCGGCCGGCCAACCTCGCCAAGGCGGTCCATGAGACGATCGATCTCGCGATGGACGGCATCGATCGATGGTTGCTCCACGTCCAGAACGTCGGCAGCGCTGAGCCCGAGCTGCTCGACGAGATGGACGACCTTCCGATGATACGGCACGAGGACGAGCCGTCGCTGCAGGAGGCCGGCCATGATCGCCGAGTGATAGCGAAAGGCCATGAACCACTCGCAATCCTGCATCGAGCGCTGCATCGCTTCGGGCGTCTCGTCATAGGCGACCAGTTCCGCCTCGACCCCCAAGCGCTCCAGGCGGCCCAGGATGTCCTGGCAAAGCTGGCGATCGTCGGACAGCCCGTCGCTAACATTGAAGGCGAAGACCCTTACCTTCGATATCAGCCCGGCCCCGGCGGCTTGGCGAAGCCGCTCGCAGGCCCGATCCCAGAACGCCGCATCGATCTCGCCGGGAACGCCCGGCAGGTTGGCCAGGGTGGTCGGCGCGATCCCGAGAAGACGCCGATCCGCCGTCGGCAGCTCCGTCGGCGGATCTAGATCAAGAAAGGCAAGATCCCGCGCCTCGTGCGCCCGGCGCAGCCCGAGCGACCGGCAGAGTTCGAACGATTTGCGGTCGCGCAGGACGACGACGGAGCCGAGCTTCAGCGCGATTGCGGCGATGCGACGGGCATCGGGTCGCGCCAGCGGGCCAACCCCGATGCTGAGATGAACGACCTTGCCGCCGAACAGGCGACAGAGCGCGAACACGGCGGCGAGGGTCATCAGCTTGCGACGGAAGGGGCGCCACTCCGCGTCGGAGACGGCATCGTGGAAATTGGTGCCGCCCAGCATGACCAGCCCCTTCGCCCCCACCACGTGCCGCAGGCTGGCCTTCGGGGTCGCCCGGGCATACTGCACCGGGACGCCCTCCAGGAACTTCGGGCGATCGGCGGACCGCCCCAGGAACACCACCTCCGGCAACGCCGCGGGATCGAGCTTCTTCAGGAAGCTCTCCGCCATCAGGTCGTCGCCGACATTGCCGGCGCCGATGTAGCCGAGGAAAACCCATCTGCCCATCACCGCCCGCCTGCCTGACCGCTGCGATGCGCCACGGCGCGTTCGAATGCATCGACATAGACCGACGCGACGGCCTCGGGCGAATAGCGGCGGATCGCGAGATCGCGCCCGGCCTCTCCCAGGGCACGACGCCCCGCCTCATCCTCGGCAAGCGCAAGCCAGGCGGCGGCATAGTCGGCGGGCCGCGGGGCCTGCAACACCCGCCCGCTCTGTCCGTCGGGCGACGCCTCGGCCATGCCGCCGACATCGGGCACCACCGTGGCGAGGCTCGTCGCCATGGCTTCGATCATGGAGATCGGGATGCCCTCGCTGCGGGAGGTCATTGCGAAGATGTCGAAAGCCGGCAGCAGTTCGGCCACGGCGCGCCCGCCATCGACGATGACGAGATCCGGGCGCGTCAGCAGGCCAAGCCCCTGGGCCTTTGCGACAACCTCGCTGCGGTACCAGTCGGCATTGGACTCGACCGGGGCGCCGACGATGCAGAATCGCAGACGCGGATTTCTCGCGGAGGCCTCGGCCGCGGCCTCGACGAAGGCGTCATGCCCCTTCTGGATCGTCCGGTTGCCGACAGTGCCGACAACGATGTCGTCCGGGCCGAAGCCGAGGCGTCGGCGTGCTTCGGCACGGCGCTCCGGATCGGGCCGGAACTGGGCCGTGTCGACCGGATTGAAGAAGGGTAGCCACCGTTCGCCGATCCGGCCCAGGCCGGGAAAGGCGGCCTGCACCGCCGGGCCGCCGCCATTGGTCATGACCACATCCGCGCTGCGCATGATGAAGGGCATGGTGGCCCGCCGGATCGGGCCGGGAATCATGGCGCTGAGCAGTTGCCAGACCAAGGGCGTGCCGCCGCGCCGGGCGGCGATGGCGCCGTGGATGTTGTGCAGGCCGCAGACCGTGACGATCGCGACATCCCGCTCCCGGATCAAGCCGCGCAGCCGGCGCACGTCGCGGATCAGGCCCGCGGCGGAGCGGAAATGCTCGACCGGATCACGGCTGCGCCGGAACCGGCTCAATGGCAGCGGCAGGACCTCGACCCCGGCGGAAGACAGGCGCTGGGCTGCCTCCAGGTCCGCCTCCGGCAGGGCGACCAGCAGCGGCCAGCCTTGCGCGGCCAAGGCGCGGCCAAGCGTTTCCTGCAAGCCGTGAACCCCGCCCCATCTCGGGGCATGGATGGGCACGAGGACAGGCCGCTCGCCATTCCGGTTCTGGGACATGCGCGGCGTCTCCTACGGGACTCTCGCGACCTGGCGCAAGGTCTCGCGCCAGAAGGATGGTCTGGCCATTCTGAGGCTGAACCAGGCATGCGTGGCGATGCCCACACTGCGCTTCAGGACGAACCAGCTGGCGACGGTGCGCATGGTGACGGAAGCCACGGCCACGATGCCCATCCCCACCAGCCCGTAATGGGGCGTGATTAGCACGCCGCCGACGAACAGGATCAGGGTCGACACGATCGAGATCCACAGCCCGGCCTTCTGGTGGCCGGTCATGACCAGGGCGACGTGCGAGACCCCACCCCACGCGCCGACCAGCCGCTGGCCGCAGAAGATCAGGAGCGGGATGTATCCGGCAGCATATTGCGGGCCGAAGATCGCAGCGAACAGCCGGTCACCGGGCAACGCCAGCATGATCATGAACAGCAGATAAGGCACGGCGCCGACCGTGGCGAAGATCCGGCACATCCGCTCGAGTTCGGCCGTGTTCCGTTTGGCGAAATGGCTGGCGATGATCGGGCCGGACAGGGAATAGACCACCGACAGCGGCAAGATGCCGATTTCCTGCAGCCGCATGATGGCGGCAAGGATCGCGGTCTCCTCCGGCGAGCGCGTGGCCGAAACGATCCAGATCGGGGCGTAGCCCTGCAGGAAGAACAGGACGAAGGTGCCCATCGCCGGAATGCTGGCGGTCAGGAGTTCCCGGCTGGTCAGGGTCCCCTCGCCTTCCGGCAGCCGGGTATACTCCACGCCCACCCGCCAAAAGGCGAGGATGACGGGCAGCACCCAGCACAGGAGCGACGCGATCAGGGCACCGCGAAGATCGAGATGGATGCCGAGCAGCAGGATGGCCCCGAAGGCGAGCAGCAGGCCGGCATTGGTGAATGCCCCGCTGAGCAGCGCATACCATCCCATCCGCTCGAAGGCGCGCAGACCTTCGATCGCGGTGTCCTTGATGGCATAGAGGAAGACCCAGAGACCGATCAGCGGGGTCAGCCCCGCCAGCATCGGGACGTTGAGGACGGTGCCGAACAGATAGGCGCCCGGCTGCAGCGACAGGATGATGCCGATGAGGGCCGCGAAGGCGATCCCGAAGATGGCGACCAGCCGCAACGTCGCCCGCACCTGGCCGAAGCGCTGGGTCGCAAGCCCTGCGGCCGCGAAGCGGATCACGCCGATGTTCAACCCGAACTGTGCGACCATCGCCGCGATCACGAGCACCGAAAACACCACGGCATAAGCGCCGTATTCGGCCGGCGAGAGCGCCCTGGCGAGGACGACATTCGCCGCGAATAGCCCGAAACCGGCGACGATCTTCCCGCCCAGGAGCTGGACTCCGCCGCGGAAAAGCGACTTCATCGGGTCGCACCCGTGCAAAGAATGTGAGCATGCCCGCGACAAGGCGCCGTGTGGCATCCCAGCGGTCCGACGAACGTCATGCGAACCTGCATCGTCCAGGCGATCGAGACTTCCAATATCCGGGGCACGGTGTCCTTATCCGCTCTTCTGCAGCGACAGACCGATCGCTTTCTCGTCCGATCGCGGGAAAATGTAGTCCCGGAGGGCGAGGAAAGGCCGTTCGATCAGCTTGGTCACGACGGCTGCGATCAGGATGGCACCGCCGTAGCGAATGAGCAGGAGAATGAGGTTTTCATAGGGCATGCCGCTGATATAGCGAACGGCATATTCGGACACCCTGACCATGCCAGGATGCCAGATATACATGGCGTATGAATAGACTCCGATCGTCGCCAGCGGCGTGAAGACGGCCGGGAAACGAAGGATGACCGGATTCTTGTAGGATAACAGCAGGAATGCACCAGCGGTCAGATAGGCGATCGTGAACCCGAACACCGAGCTGAACTCACTGTACAGGGTGGAGAAGCCCAAAATCGTACACCCGCCGATGACCACCGCGAGATAGAGCCAGCGATAGTTCAGCAGCTTTTCGAACTCGGCCTTCTTGAACACGGCCAGCGCCGCCAGGATTACGCCGAGCGACAGGGCATCGGCCCGGTACTGGGTCTGCCACTGGATATCCAACGGATCGACGGAGAGCCAGACGGCCAACGCCCTGAGTAGCGGCGGCACGAGCAGGACGGGAATGATGAAATGGATGATCCTGGCCGGGTGCTTCGACCGGGATGCCGCGAACCAGGTGAAGCAGAACGCGAAGATCAGATAGAAATGCTCTTCAACCGCCAGGCTCCATAGATGCAGGATCGGAGTTTTCCAGAAATTCTGCACATGGAAAAAAATCTGCGGCAGATACGTCTCCCAGGGTTTGAAGCCTACCAACAGTTGACAGACCAGGAAGAAATACAGGATCGGCCAGATCTTGAGCGCGCGGCGGACGAGAAAGCGACGCGCGTGGAATGTCCCGGTCCGCTGATATTCGTTGAAGATCAGGCGCCCGACCAGGAAGCCACTGAGAACGAAGAACAGGTCGACCCCGGCCCAGCCGAACAGGCGGCCGGGTGCGAGCAGCCAGTCGATCGGCGGAATCCCCGTGGAGAGGTCGTTGAAATGCCAGCCCATGGCCAGGAAGATCGCGACGCCCCGTGTGACATCCAGTTCGATCTCACGCACGATTTTGGTGGGGCCGGGCGCCAAACGGCGATCAGATCGAGAAAGCTGGAGGATATTCAGCATACGAAGATCCAGTGCCCACAAGGCCAACCGTGCCCGGCGAATGCCAGGCCGCTATCGGAACGAATGAAATCACGGACGCCCTTGTTGCATAGGCTGCGGCCGGAGTTCAACGCGGATGACCGATTAACGCCGGAGAATGTCAATCCTGCGTCCGCATGGTTGCAATGATGTGGCAGCACTCAGCCGAAAGGCGCAGAGCGATCCAGCCGGCCCGAATTTCGGCGGAGACCCGTAGCCGGCTGCATGGCGATGAAACGACAAAGGGCCCCGGCCGAAGCCGGGGCCCCTGTCTTGATGGCCTCCTGGATCCTTAGAGCAGGAAGTCGCCTGCCACCAGGGCAACGGAGGAGTGGACGGTGATGGCAAAGTCGGCGACGCCATCCCCGTTGACGTCACCCAGGACGGTGAAGACCCCTGCCCCGGCTTCCTGGACGATCACCTCATGCCCCGAGCCGGAGAAGGCGCCGCCCGCGGTAAAGGTGAAGGCGGTGTCGCCGTTGCCGGCGTTGCCGTCGGCATCGATCGGCCGCAGGTCGATCTTGTCGCCCTGCCCGTGCGAGAAGTCGGTGATCGTGTCCGGCGCCGCCACCGTGCTGTCGCTGACAGCCCGGAAGACGAAGAAGTCGTTGCCGGCGCCGCCGGTCAGCGTGTCCTGGCCGCTGTTGCCCAGCAGGACGTTGGAGCCGGCATTGCCGGTCAGCGTGTCGTTGAAGGCCGAGCCGTAGATGTTCTCGATGCTGACATAGGTATCGCCCTGGGCATCGCCGCCGGTGCCGGTGCCGGTGGCCAGGTTGACGGTCACGCCCGCCGAGCTGGTGTGGTAGTAGGCCCAGTCCGACCCGGCGCCGCCATTCAGCACATCGGCCCCGGCGCCGCCGACCAGCCGGTCGTCGCCGTCGCTGCCGTTCAGCGTGTCGACGCCATCGTTGCCGTAGAGCGCATCGGCCCCGACATCGCCGTTGAGGGTGTCGGCACCATTGCCACCCTGCAGCGTGTCGTCGCCGGCACCGCCATTCAGGATGTCGTCGCCGTCATTGCCGAACAGGATGTTGGCACCGCCGTCGCCGGTCAGCGTGTCGTTGAAGGCCGTGCCCCACAGGTTCTCGATGCTGACATAGGTGTCGCCCGCCGCCTCGCCCGTGTTCTGCGAGGAATCCGC
>NZ_JBYRFX010000303.1:0-11008 GCF_057815775.1 Inquilinus sp. | reverse complement strand
CGATGCCAAGGTGCTGGCCGGCGGCCGGGCGCTGAAGACGCCGTTCGGCACCTTCTACACCCCGAACATCACGCCCGACCCGGACACCGGTATCGGCAAGTGGAGCGAGGATGATTTCCGCCGCGCCCTGCGCGAGGGCGTGTCGCCGGAAGGCGACGACTACTATCCCGCCTTCCCCTACACCTCCTACACCGGCATCACCGACCGCGATCTCGACGACCTCTGGGCCTATCTGCGCAGTGTCGCGCCAGTGTCGCAGCAGAACCAGCCGCATGATCTGGGCTGGCCGTTCTCCTGGCGCTCGCTGCTGCCGGGCTGGCGGATGCTGAACTTCACCGAAGGCGCGCCGCTGGTGGCGGTCGGCCAGTCGGCGGACTGGTATCGCGGCGCCTATCTCGTCCGCGTGCTCGGCCATTGCGGCGAATGCCACACGCCGCGCGACCTGCTGGGCGGCCTGAACTGGTACAGCCCGTTCTCCGGCAACCCGCAGGCGCCGGACGGCGACGGCAAGATCCCCAACATCACCCCCGACCCGAAGCACGGCATCGGCGACTGGAGCGACAAGGACATCGCCTATTACCTGGAAACCGGCGGCACGCCGGATGGCGACTTCGCCGGCGGCGCGATGGTCGATGTGATCAAGAACGACACCAGCAAGCTGCTGCCGGCCGACCGCGAGGCGATCGCCACCTATCTCAAGAGCCTGACGCCGCTGCCGGGCAATTAGCCGATCCGCCACCCTCGTGGTGTCGCGAGGTCCTGTACCGACGGTCGGGAATCGCTTATATATTTTTATCTAAAGATAATTTTTAGGTACATTCGCAATATTCTGACAGGTGTCCGGTTATTTCATTAGGGCCGGCGCCGCTATTTTTTGAACCTGCGATTCCGCCTTCCGGCCTTCCCTGAAGACCGGCCGCAGCCGGCTTGGCCGTGCGGTCGGCGGTGTCGCCCGCATTATCAGTGGAGGGAATCTCATGACTGTTTATAGCGGCACGGCCGATCGTGATTTCATCATCGGCCTCGGCGATTCCGTCGTCGTCCCGCCGGGCGCCAACCTCGTGGTGCTCGATCTGTCCGGCGACGACCAGCTGAGCGGCCAGGGCGCCGACGACTACGTTCTCGCGGGCGCCGGCAACGACATCGTCGATGGCGGCGACGGCGCCGATCAGCTCGACGGCGGCACCGGCGACGATGTGCTGCGCGGCGGCCTCGGGCCGGATGTGCTGACCGGCGGCGACGGCATCGACACGGCTGATTACAGCACCAGCGTCAAGCCGATCTCGGTCGATCTCGGCCTCGGCTCCGGCACGGGCGGCGATGCCGAAGGCGACACGCTGACCGGGATCGAGAACGCCACCGGCAGCGCCGGCGACGACACCACCGACGGCGATGCCGGCGACAACGTCCTGGTCGGGCTGGCCGGCAGCGACATCCTGGTCGGACATGAGGGCGCCGACACCCTGACCGGCGGCGACGGCAACGACTTCCTCGCCGGCGACGAGGAACCGGGCCTGGGATGCGGCTGCGGCGACGGGCCGGACCATCTGCAGGGCGGTGCCGGCGACGACACTCTCTATGGCGGCGGCGGCGCGGATATCCTGGAAGGCGGCGACGGCAACGACCTGATCGGCTTCATGGACGGGGCGGAATATGTCGACGGCGAGGTCATCGACGGCGGTGCCGGCTATGATGTCATCGCCTTCACGCCGCTGCCGGGGGCGGACACACTGCTGGTGCTGCAGGGCGAGAACCTGCGCGGGATCGAGGAGATCGACCTCGGCTTTCCCGGCGGTGGCGGCCCGCTCGGCCTGCCGGCGCGTCTGCTGCTGATCGGCGTGCAGTCCGACATGCTGATCGTCGGCAGCGACGACCGCAACGCGGTCACGTCGGGAGACGGCAACGACACCGTCCGCGGCTTCGGCGGCGACGATACCTTGCTCGGTGGCCTCGGCAATGACAGCCTCGACGGGGGCACCGGGGCCGACCAGCTCAATGGCGGGGTCGGCGATGACATGCTGATCGGCGGCGCGGGGGCCGACCGGCTGACCGGCGGCGACGGTTCCGACACCGCCACCTACCAGGGCTCGGCGGCGGTGACGATCGACCTGCTGAATCACATCGCGTCAGGCGGCGACGCCCAGGGCGACGTGCTGACCAGCGTCGAGAACATCTATGGCTCCAGCAATGCCGACCAGCTGAGCGGCGATGACGGCCGCAACATCCTGATCGGCAAGATCGGCGACGACATCCTGGTCGGTCGCGGCGGCGACGACTCCCTGTCGGGTGAGGTCGGTAACGACAATCTCGACGGCGGCGACGGCAACGACCGTCTCATCGGTGGCGACGGCGTCGACACCATCCATGGTGGCGCCGGGGCCGATTCGGTGGATGCCGGGACCGGCAACGACATCGTCTTCGGCGAAGCCGGCGACGACAGCCTGGTCGGCGGTACCGGCAACGACCAGCTCAGCGGCGGCGATGGCAACGACCTGTTCATCGGCGGCGCCGGGGCCGATGCCATGGATGGCGGTGCCGGCAACGACACGGCCAGCTATGCCGGCTCGACGGCCGGGGTGACGATCAGCCTGACCGGCGCCCCCGGCAGCGGCGGCGATGCCCAGGGCGACACCCTGACTGGGGTCGAGAACCTATATGGCTCGGACCAGAACGATGGGCTGACCGGCGATGCCGGGGCCAACACCCTGTCCGGCGGCGCCGGTAACGACATCCTCACCGGCGGTGTCGGGGCGGACACCCTGAAGGGCGGCACCGGCAACGACATCTTCGTCTACACCAGCGTCGCCGACAGCACGGTGGCGGCCTCCGGCAAGGATGTGATTACCGACTTCAGCACCGGCGACAAGATCGACCTCAGCGCCATCGACGCCGATGGCAATCCAGCCAACGGCAACACCGCTTTCAGTTTCGGCACCGGCGGCTTTAACGGCCATGCCGCGCAGGTGCAGATCGTCGATTTCCACAACGGCATCCAGGGTGTCTATATCGACATCAATGGCGACAAGGTGCCGGATTCGATCATCAATGTGATCGCCGACCACGCCCTGACCGGGGCGGATTTCGTGTTGTGACCGCACCCGGCGGCCAAGCCCGCTTCAATGTCGGACCTTTTGCGATAGACTGGGCCCGCCGCAGCCAATGCGGCGGCGCCCGGTCATCGGGAAAGCAGCAGGGAATGGGGATGGTGAGCGAGTTGGAGACCAGGGACGATCTGGCGCCGGAGGCGACACTCGCCAATTGGCGGCAGCCGCCCTATAGCCGCTGGGGATTCCGCAATGTCCGCCGGCTGGTGCCGGTGGCCGAGGTTCTGCGCGGCGATGCCGCTGCCTGCCTGCCCCGCGCCACGGGGCTCGACCTCGACCGTGTCATGGTCCCAGGGCCGGATGGCGCCGAAGGCTCGATCAGCCAGCTCCTGGCCGAAAGCGACACCGATGGCTTCCTGGTGCTGCATCGGGGCGCCGTCGTGGCCGAGCACTATGCCAATGGCCTGGCGGTACGGATCCCGCACATCGTCTTCTCGATCAGCAAATCGATCACCGGCATCCTGGCCGGCGTCCTGGTGGAGCGCGGGCAGCTCGACCCCGATGCCCTGGTCACCACCTATGTGCCGGAGGCGGCAGGGTCGGCCTATGACGGCGCCACGGTCCGCCATGTGCTCGACATGACCGTCGGTATCCGCTTCACCGAGGATTACGTCGATCCCGCCGGCGACGTCGCCCGCTATCGCGTGGCGATGGGCTGGAACCCACCCAGCGCGGTGGCGCAGGGCGGCGATCTGCACGGTTTCATCGCCGGCCTGCCGGCGGATGGCGCGCGGCATGGCGACACCTTCCACTATGTCTCGCCCAATTCCGACCTGCTCGGCTGGATCCTCGAACGCGCCTCCGGCCTCCGCTTCGCCGCGCTGATGACGGAACTGCTGTGGCGGCCGATGGGGGCCGAGGCCGACGGCTCCATCACCATCGACCGGCTGGGCGCGCCGCGCACTGCCGGCGGCCTGTGCATGACGCTGCGCGACCTCGCCCGCATCGGCGAAATCATGCGCCGGGACGGCCGGGCCGTCGGGCGCCAGATCATCCCGCAGGCCTGGGTCGACGACATCCTCGACCATGGCGACCGCGCCGCCTGGGCCCGCGGCGACATGGCGGACTTGGCGCCGCAGGGGCGCTATCGCAGCCAATGGTATGTGCTAGGGCCGGGCCGCGACGTGGTCTGCGGCATCGGCATCCACGGCCAGTGGATCTATGTCGACCGCGCGGCGGAGATGGTCATCGCCAAGATGTCGTCGCAGCCGCTGGCGGTGGACGACGCGCTCGACCACCGCGTCCTGGCCGGCTTCCGGGCGATCGCCGGCGCCCTGGGCTAGGTCGAACGAAAACCGGGGCCGCTGGCGGCCCCGGTTCCTGTCTCGGCATCACGCGGGGGCGAAGCCCCCGACGTCAGCTCTTCTTCACGCGATAGGTTTCGTGGCAGGCGCCACAGGACTGGCCGACCGTGCCGAAGGCGGCCTTGATCTTGTCGGCGTCGCCGGCCTGGGCGGCCGTGTTCAGCGCGGTGATGGCGTCCTGGTTGCCCTTCACCTTGGCCTGGAAATCGGCCGCGTTGGTCCAGATTTCCGGCTTGGCCGCGCTCTTGCCGACACCGACGGCGGTGCCTTCCGGGAACAGCGACGGTAGAGTCGAGGCGACGTCCTGCATCTTGGCGGCGGCCGCCTTGACGTCGTCGATCGAGCCTTTGCCGTCGCGCAGGAAGGCGGTCAGGATCTTGGCCTGGTCGCCATAGGTGTCCATCGCCGCTTCGCGCTGCTTCACCACCTCCTCGGGCGTGGCGGCCCAGGCGACGGCGGCACCGCCGCCATTGTCAGCGGCGGTGATGGCCACAAATTTCCACGAACGCATGGTGCCTCCCCTCAGGTGGGTGCCGGTTCGACGACAGAACAGGCCGCGAGTATGCTGGGAAAAATATGGCAATCACCAGCGTGTTCGCGCTCCTTTTGCCCATTCGCCGCACCGCGCTGTGGGGTTTCGCACATGGTTGACAGCGGGGAGGCCGGACACTATGTTCCGCGCCTCGAATTCCGGCCCGCGAGCTTGCGCTCCCGGCGGCGCCGGCGCTGCCGCATGGGATTGAAGAAATGAAAGTCGCGAACTCGCTGAAGACCCTGAAGACCCGCCACCGCGCTTGCCGCGTCGTTCGCCGCAAGGGCCGTGTCTACGTCATCAACAAGGAAAACCCGCGCTTCAAGGCGCGCCAGGGCTGACACCGGCCGGCTCTCGCAGCCAGCTGGTCCTTGTTGGAATGTGCTGAAGGCCGCGTCTCCGGACGCGGCCTTTTGCTGTTGCTCGTCCGGGGCCAAGTCCACGTCGCTTGCCGGATCGGTGCCGCCTTCCTATCGTCGTGACAGGAGGTCCCGCCGATGAAGATGCCCGTCCCCGATGCCGCCATCCTGGCGCGGCGCGAGGAGATCGCCACCGCGTTGCGCGCCATCGTGCCGGGCGAAGGCGTGATCACGTCGGAAAGCGAACGCCGCGCCTATGAATCCGACGGGCTGACCGCCTATCGCACCCTGCCGCTCGTGGTGGTGCTGCCCTCGACCACCGAACAGGTCTCGGCCGTGCTGCGCACCTGCCAGAAGATGGGGGTGAAGGTGGTGCCGCGGGGATCCGGCACCTCGCTGTCCGGCGGCGCCCTGCCGCTCGAGGACGGCGTGCTGCTCGGCTTGGCCAAGTTCAACAAGGTGCTGGAAGTCGACCTCGACAACCGCTGCGCCCGGGTGCAGCCGGGGGTGACCAATCTCGGCATCACCAATGCCGTCGCCCATGCCGGCTTCTATTACGCGCCCGACCCGTCCAGCCAGATCGCCTGCTCGATCGGCGGCAATGTGGCGGAGAATTCCGGCGGCGTGCACTGCCTGAAATACGGCCTGACCACCAACAATGTGCTGGGGCTGGAGATCGTGCTGATCGACGGCACCATCCTGCGGCTGGGCGGCAAGAATCTCGATTCGCCGGGCTACGATCTGATGGGCGTCCTGACCGGCTCGGAAGGGCTGCTCGGCGTCGTCACCGAGGTGACGGTGCGGCTGCTGCGCCGCCCGGCGACCCAGCGCGCGGTGCTGATGGGCTTTCCGTCGTCGGAGGCGGGCGGCGACTGCGTCGCCCGCATCATCGGCGCCGGCATCATCCCGGGCGGGCTGGAGATGATGGACAAGCCGGCGATCCACGCGGCGGAAGCTTTCGTCCATGCCGGCTATCCCCTCGATGTGGAGGCGCTGCTGATCTGCGAGCTCGGCGGGCCGGAGGCCGAGGTCGACCATCTGATCGAACGGGTCGAAGCGATCGGCCGCGATTGCGGCGCGTCCTCCTGCGTCGTCAGCCGCAGCGAGGAGGAGCGCCTGCGCTTCTGGGCCGGGCGCAAGGCCGCCTTCCCGGCGGTCGGCCGGATCAGCCCCGATTATTACTGCATGGACGGCACCATCCCGCGGAAGCGCCTGCCGGAGGTGCTGGCCCGGATGCAGGAGATGTCGCGCCGCCACGATCTGCGCGTCGCCAACGTGTTCCATGCCGGCGATGGCAATTTGCACCCGCTGATCCTGTACGACGCCAATGTGCCGGGCGAGCTGGAGCGGGCCGAGGAATTCGGCTCCGACATCCTGCGGCTCTGCGTCGAGGTCGGCGGCGTGCTGACCGGCGAGCACGGCGTCGGGGTCGAGAAGCGCGATCTGATGGAGGTGCAGTTCGGGCCGGAAGACCTGGCGCAGCAGCAACGGCTGAAATGCGCCTTCGATCCCGACGGGCTGCTCAACCCCGGAAAGGTGTTCCCGACCCTGCATCGCTGCGCCGAGCTGGGCCGGGTGCACATCCACCGCGGTGAAACTCGCTTCCCCGACCTGCCGCGGTTCTGACGATGAGTCCCGACTCGTTGACTCCTTTCCTGTCATGCCCGGACTTGATCCGGGCATCCAGAGGCTGTCGACATCTCCTGGATTGCCGGGTCAAGCCCGGCAATGACAGCAAAGTGAAATGCCGCTCTCCCTGGTGCCACCCATGACCGAGACCCTGAAGCCCGCCAGCGAGGACCAGGTGCTGGAGGCGATCCGCTGGGCGGTGGCGGAGGAGACGCCGCTGGAACTGATCGGGCGCGGCACCAAGCGCGGCTTCGGCCGGCCGGTGCAGGCGGCGCATGCGCTCGATCTCTCCGGCCTCGCCGGGATCGAGATCTACGAGCCGGAGGAGCTGGTGCTGACCGCCCTGCCGGGCACGCCGATGGCGGAGATCGAGGCGGCCTTGGCCGCGCGCGGCCAGGCCCTGGCCTTCGAACCGGCCGATCTCGGGCCGCTCTATGGCGGGCCGGCCGGAGCAGGAACGCTGGGCGGCGCCATCGGCTGCAACCTCTCCGGGCCGCGCCGGATCAAGGCCGGCGCCGCGCGCGACCATGTGCTGGGGATCGAGGCGGTGTCCGGCCGCGGCCAGGCCTTCCGCTCCGGCGGCCGGGTGGTCAAGAACGTCACCGGCTACGACCTGCCGAAGCTGCTGACCGGCGCCTTCGGCACCCTCGCAGCGATGACCCGGATCACCATCAAGGTGCTGCCGGCGGCGGAAACCGTGCGCACGCTGGTGGTCGCGGTGCCAGACGACACATCAGGCGTCGCCGTGCTGACCCGGGCCCTGACCAGCCCGTATGAGGTCTCGGGCGCGGCGCACCTGCCGGCCGGGATCCTGGGCGATGCGGGCCGTGCCCTGATCCGCATCGACGGCTTCGGCCCCTCGGTCGACAGCCGGGTGGCGTCGCTGTCGGCCCTGCTCGGCGATGCGGGACCGCTCTCCCTCCTCGACGCCGAGGAATCGCAGGACCTGTGGCGCCGGATTCGCGACGTAACACCCTTCGCCGATGACGCCGTTGATTCGGATGGGCGTGCGGTGTGGCGGGTCTCGGTGGCGCCGACGGCCGGGCCGCAGGTCGCGGCGGCGGCTGGCGGGCCGCATTATTTCGACTGGGGCGGCGGTCTGGTCTGGATCGCCACCACGTCGGACGGCGATGCCGGCGGGGCCGCGATCCGGGCGGCCGTGGCGGCATCCGGCGGCGGCCATGCGACGCTGGTGCGGGCCTCGGCCGGGTTGCGCGCCGCCCTGCCGGTGTTCGAGCCGCAACCGCCTGGACTGGCCGCGCTGGAGCGCCGTGTGCGCGAATCCTTCGACCCCAAAGGAATTCTTTCGCCGGGCCGGATGACGGCCTGAAACCAAATCGGAAACTTCGGCCGGGCTCGCGCGTTACCACCAGACGCGTGTCTCGCTCGGGGGAGGTTCTATGGAATTCCTATGGATGCTGATCATCGGTTTCGTGGTCGGCCTGGTCGCGAAGTTCCTGATGCCGGGCCGGGATCCCGGCGGTTTCATCATCACCATCCTGCTGGGCATCGCTGGTGCTTTCGTCGGCGGCTGGCTCGGCCGCCAGTTCGGGATCGTGCCGGCCAGCGGGTTCGGCCAATTCGCCTTGTCGGTGGTCGGGGCGATCGTGATCCTGATCATCTATCGCGTCATCGCCGGCCGCAGCAGCTCGGTCTGACATCCGGCGGGTTCCCTCTTGTCACTGCGGCGGGCTAGTGTCGCGGCAGTGACGGGAGGGTTCGGGTGCAGACTCATTTCTCGCTGGTGCAGCTGGCCGATCCGGATACGGCGGAATCGGAAAAGATTCTGCGCAGCTGCGTGCATTGCGGCTTCTGCCTGGCCACCTGCCCGACCTATCAGGTGCTGGGCGACGAGCTCGACAGCCCGCGCGGGCGCATCTACCAGATCAAGTCGATGCTGGAGGAGGGCGGGCCGGCGCCGGCCACCGTCGCCAAGCATCTCGACCGCTGCCTGTCCTGCCTCGCCTGCATGACCACCTGCCCGTCCGGCGTGCATTACATGCATCTGGTCGATCATGGCCGCGCGGTGGTGGAACAGACCTATCGCCGGCCGTGGCGTGATCGCGCCCTGCGAGCCTTGCTGGCCACGGTGCTGCCGCGGCCGCGGCTGTTCCGCTTGGCGCTGCTCGGCGCGATCCTGGGCCGGCCGGCGGCGCCGCTGCTGTCCCGGCGGCTGCGCGCCATGCTGGCCCTGGCGCCGCGCCGGCTGCCGCCGCCCAGCTCGGTCGACCGGCCGCAGGTCTTCGCCGCGGAAGGGCCGCGCCGGCGGCGGGTGGCGCTGCTGTCCGGCTGTGCCCAGACCGTGCTCGACCCCGGGCTGAACGAGGCGACGATCCGGCTGCTGACCCGCCACGGCATCGAGGTGGTGGTGGCGCGTGGCGCCGGCTGCTGCGGGTCGCTGACCCACCATATGGGGCGCGAGGATGCGGCCCGCGCCTCGGCCCGCGCCAATATCGAGGCCTGGAGCCGGGAGGCGGAGGCGAACGGCCTCGACGCCATCGTCATCAATACCTCGGGCTGCGGCACCACGGTCAAGGATTACGGCCACATGTTCCGCACCGATCCGGTGTGGGCGGACCGGGCGGCCGGGGTCTCGGCCCTGGCGCGCGATGTCACCGAACTGATGGACGAGGTCGGGCTGAATCCGCCGGTGGTGGCGACCGGCCAGGCCGTGGCCTATCACTCCGCCTGCTCGATGCAGCACGGCCAGCGCATCGCGGCGCCGCCGCGCCGCCTGCTGGCCGCCGCGGGCTTCGCCGTGCGCGAGGTGCCGGACGGGCATCTCTGCTGCGGTTCGGCCGGCACCTACAATCTGCTGCAGCCGGAGATCGCGGACGAGCTGCGGGCGCGCAAGGTGCGGGCGGTGGAAAGCACCGGTGCCGCGATCGTCGCCGCCGGCAACATCGGCTGCATGACCCAGATCGGCCTCGGCACCGCTCTGCCGGTGGTGCACACGGTGGAGCTGCTCGACTGGGCCACCGGCGGCCCGCGGCCCGCGGCGATCGCCGCGGGATAGGCAGGCAACGGCCCCAAAAACAAAGCCCCGCCGGAGCGGGGCCTTGAGGCGATCAGCGAAGGTTCGACGGGATCAGAGGTTGTTCTCGACCCAGGCGGACAACGCACCCTTCGGCAGGGCGCCGATCTTGGTGGCCGCGACCTGACCGTCCTTGAACAGCATCAGGGTCGGAATGCCGCGCACGCCGTACTTCGCCGGGGTCAGCGGATTGTCGTCGATGTTCAGCTTCACGATGCTGATCTTCTGGCCGAGCTCGTTGGAAATCTCTTCCAGAGCCGGTCCGATCATCTTGCAGGGACCGCACCATTCCGCCCAGTAGTCCACCAGAACGGGACCCGAGGCTTTCAGGACGTCGGTTTCGAAGCTGGTATCCGAGACGGGCTTCGTGCTCATGAGATTTCCTTACCTTAGGGGCGGGGACGCCACCTCACCATGTCGAGATAGGGTAGGAAGGAGAACGGAACAAGGTCAAGCCGATGCGCCGGGGGCATGCCGGTCCAGCGCTGCAGGCGTAAGCTCCATCAGCCGGGGCCCCTCGGTCCACAGCAGGGCGCAACGCACCTGCCGGCCTGGATAAACCAGGCGCAGCGCGGCGCGATAGGCCGCCATCTGCGCGAGATAGGCGCGCGGCACCGAATCGACGCTGGCCGGCGGCGGCCGGTTGGTCTTGTAGTCGACCACCAGCACCGACTCGGGCGTGACCACCAGCCGGTCGATCTGGCCGGACAGGGCGCGGCCCTCGACCAGGCCGACCACCGGCACCTCGGCCCGGCTGCCTGGCCCGAACAGGGCGGCGAATCCGGGCTGGTCCAGCACCGCCAGGGTGGTGGCCGCGATCTCCGCCTGCTCGGCCGCGTCACGGCCATGATACGGCCGGGCCAGGTAGCGCCGGGCCGCTGCCTCCCGCGCCTCCGGCGGCAAATCGGGCAGCGCCTGCAGCAGGGCGTGGATCAGGGCGCCGCGACGGAACCGGCCTTCGTCGTTGCCGTCCAATGGCGACCGGGCTGCCGGTTCCATCTCCGGCCGCGACGGGGTCAGCGGCCGGGTCGGGTCCGGCTCGGCCG